>JBDLTO010000107.1:0-13098 GCA_039805815.1 Bacteroidota bacterium
AAAGCTGCAAATTGTACGGACTCGCCATAATTAAAATCATGGTAGTTTATGCAAACATAATTTTCGCCCTGAAACAATTTTATGGGGAGGTTAAAAATTTCATCGTTTGTTTTGATATACAATAAAAGAGATTTCCCATTCCAACCAACCAAAGGAGCATAACCAAGATTTTCCAGAAGGTTTGCTTTTGTTAAGGTGTATATATTGAAATCAGTTGATTTAGGAGAAATCACATTGGCGCATTTTCTAATGAGCTGATAAGTTAGCCAATCTGATAGCTCCATATCTCTCTTTGTTTCTTCAATTATTTTTTTTACGTCTTTTGTTTTACTGCCAATTTCAGCCATAATCGCTTCAATATCAATGCTTCCACTGTCTTTAAATGATTGAATTATAGGATTTTCGTAATTAAAAGAAATATTCTTTCCCCAAAAGTCCAAGTTTGAGAAATTATAGGGTTCCTGTGCCCGGGTAGAAATTGCCCCAGATATCACAATAATCAGGCTATATAAAAATTTAAATCTGTTCATTCTTACAAAAAGCAATAACTAAATTTAACAATAAAATAATATTGAAACAAATTTGACACATGTTTCATGACAAATAGATTTCAGGTCTACTGGATTCTTGTGTATTATTTTTTTGTAAAATCCTGATATTCTGTGTGTTCGTTGTAACATAAGCTTTAGTTTAGTGGTATGTCCAGACCAAATTTTGTACAAAGGGATATCAGTTGGCTTGCCTTCAATGCCAGGGTCTTACAGGAGGCAAATGACATAACTGTCCCATTGAAGGAAAGGATTCGGTTTTTAGGTATTTTCTCCAACAATATGGATGAGTTTTTTCGGGTACGTGTGGCAACGCTTAAAAGGATGGAAGAGTATGAGACTGGAAAGAAACGGTTGCAGATGCATATGGAGGAAACGCCGAGTCTGGTTTTGAATGAGATTCAGCATATTGTATTGAAGCAACAGAACGAGTTTGATAGAATTTGGGAGCATATACAGTTGCAGCTAAAAAAGCAGCACATTTTTTTAAAAACCGACAAACAGCTTAGTGCCAGCCAAAAAGATTTTGTAATTGATTATTTTGAAAAAAATGTAAGGGCAAACATAATTCCTCTCATGATTGAGAGTTTACCGGAATTACCTTACCTGAGGGATAAAAGTATATATCTCGGAGTGGTCATGCAGAAACATGATTCTGCATATAAGCAGCAATATGCTTTGATTGAGATTCCTTCAAAGGTGCTTGGTAGATTTCTTCAATTGCCAACTTCAAAAAAGGAAACCCATATTATTCTGCTTGAAGATATTATAAGGGTTAATCTTCCGCTTATATTTTCTTATTTTGGATTTGATCATTTTGATGCCCATATTTTTAAGGTAACAAAAGATGCTGAAATTGATCTTGACGCGGATGTAAGTACTTCTTTGGTTGAGAAAATGCAGAAAGGACTTAAAAACCGGCGTAAGGGGAAGCCTGTGAGGTTTGTTTATGATAAGGCCATGAACAGCGGATTGTTGAATTACCTTATTAAGAAACTAAAATTAGATAGAAAGTCGAGTATTATTCCAGGGGGAAGAATTCATAATTTTAAGCATTTCATGGATTTTCCAGACGTGTTTACAGATGTATCCAGAAAGATTCAGCCAATTCCCCATCCAGCTCTTCAAAAGGCCATCAGAGTTACTGACGTGATTGATAAGCAAGATATTCTCTTGCATTTTCCATACCATTCCTTTTCAGCTATCATCGATTTATTGCGTGAAGCAGCTATAGATCCGGATGTTCGATCTATAAAAATTACCGCATATAGGCTTGCATCTGATTCAAAAGTTGTGAATGCGCTTATAAATGCCGCTAGAAATGGAAAACAGGTGGAAGTCATGCTGGAGCTGAAGGCAAGATTTGATGAAGAGGCAAATCTCGAATGGAAAAATGTGCTGGAAGATGAAGGCGTAAAAGTTATTATTGGTATCCCTAACATGAAAGTTCACGCCAAGGTCTGCATCATCAAAAAGAGGCGTGGCAATAAAACGATACAGTATGGCTTTGTGAGTACTGGGAACCTGAATGAGAAAACTGCTAATTTTTATGGGGATCATTGTTTGCTTACTTCAAACAGAGGGATTATGGCAGATATCAACAGGATTTTCCATTATCTCGAAAATCCTGTACTTCATACCGAAAGTCTTGTTGAATGCAAGACACTCATGGTGAGTCCTGTTGGTATGCGGAAGTCGCTTATTCAGCTTATTGAATTTGAAATCAGAGAAGCTAAAAAAGGACGTTCATCCGGTATTACATTGAAGCTGAATTCACTGAGTGATATTTCCTTGGTTGAAAAACTCAATCAGGCAGCTCAAAGTGGTGTCAAGGTTAATTTGATTATCCGGGGAATTTATTCTGCAAAATTAGGTCAGAAGAAAAAAAAGACGGGTATTCATGCAGTAAGTATTGTGGATGAATTTCTTGAACACGCGCGGGTTTTGGTTTTTTATAATGGAGGGAATGAGCGTGTATATATTTCCAGTGCAGACTGGATGGTACGTAATTTAGATCACCGCATAGAGGCAGCGTGTCCCATTAATGATCCTGAGTTGAAAAGGGAGTTACAAGATATTTTAGACATACAGCTTTCAGATAATATTAAAGCGAGAATTTTAGATGAGGATTTCGAAAACAACTATGTAAATTCGCATGGTCCTCAAAAAGTAAGGGCGCAGCAGGATATATATAATTATCTTTTAAAAAAGCGAATCAAATAAATTGAGATTAGCAGCAATTGATATTGGCTCCAATGCCTGCAGATTACTGATTAGTGAAGTTGTGTTTAATGCGGAAATGAGACCCCGATTCGACAAGTTAAATCTTGTTAGGGTACCATTAAGACTTGGTTTCGACGTATTTGAAACAGGTATAATACCTGACACAAAAGTGTCTATGATGATGCATGCCATGCAGGCTTATTCAAGCTTGATGAAAGCATATCGGGTAGATAAGCATCTTGCAGTTGCAACCAGTGCTATGAGAGATGCCAGAAATGCGGACCAAATTGTGCAAAGGATTGACAAAGAAACAGGGATTCAGATTCAGGTAATAACAGGCGATTTTGAAGCATCTTTAATTTATGAGTCTCATATTGCGGAAAGTCTCGATGCGAAGAATAATTATTTATACATTGATGTAGGTGGAGGAAGTACTGAGCTTACTTTGTTTATGAACGGTCAGCTGATGTTCAAGCGGTCATTCAACATTGGTACGATAAGGTTGCTTAAAGGTCAGGTAAGTGAAAATGACTGGCAAGTTTTAAAGGATGTTATACGTGAGGAGGTTCGCGGATTGAAAAGCTGTATAGCTATTGGAACCGGAGGTAATATCAATAAAATATTTTCTTTGAGTAAGAAAAAGGATGGGAAATCAATTGGGCTAGACTTACTCAAAGCATATTACAGGGATTTATCCTTGCTGTCAATTCAAGACCGTATGCATTACTTCAGTTTGCGTGAAGACAGGGCTGATGTTATCGTGCCTGCTTTACTGATATATACTCAGGTGATGAAGTGGGCACTGATTGATGAGATGTTTGTTCCCAAAATTGGAATTGTTGATGGTTTGATACAACATCTTTATTCAGAACTTTCTTCTGTCTGATTTTTAAATCCGAATGCAATTTCATCAAGTGTTCGATGATGTCTTCCGTTGAGTGTTTTAATTTCAACAACAATTGGTTGTTACTATTCATCCATTTGTAGAATGAATCAATGAAAGTATCGTCCCAGTCACTAAGGATTTGCACATTGAATTTTTTTAGAGCTTCGGCATTGCATAGTTGTTCATACTGGCCTTTCATGGGATTAACCATCAGTTTTTTACCGAGATATAATGCTTCAGCTGGTGTTTCAAATCCACTTCCAGTGATGATGCCACTGCAGTTCAACATACTCATGTTAAAGAGTGCGGGATTTGTTGGGTAGAATTGTATATTTCCTCTGGAAAAAGGATAGGTTACTTTTCCGGAAAAAACTTCAAATCTGAAATCCATTAATTTTGATAGCTGCTTTTCAATCGCTTCATCACTGATGTGTCCCAGATAAATGGTTATATGACCCTTGTCTGCCGGTTCCGCCTGTGATATTTCAGCTTTAATGATTGGATTCAGGATGTTGCTATCATATTCTTCAAAGTGTAACCCAAGTTGCTTCGTTCCTTGTGCGTAATGTTTAAGAATAAATTCCCCGACTATATTTTTCCTCTCCGGCCTTGGAACATTTTTGCTCATGAAACTTGCCTGATGACCGAAGTGTATGGATGGTATATGCTTTAATTTGCAAGCAAGTGAAGTAATGCATTCAAAATCGTTTATTACTAGATCATATTTTTCAACAGGCAAATGCACTGCTTCCTGCCAAATTTTTTTCAGGTTAACTGAAAAAATACTTTTCAATATATCAACGCTTCCATTATTCTTATCGTAATGAAGGCTAATTCCTTTGCTTCTATACGCAATAGGAAGCTCCGCTTTAAGGCTGAAATTACTTCCGCTTAAAAATATATCCACTTCACCATGTTGACTTAGCATTGGAAATAATTCCTTTGCACGACTTATGTGGCCATTGCCGGTAGCCTGAACTGCATAAAATATTTTCATCTTGTAGTTGCTGCAGTTAATATTGAATTAAAGTTGAGAAGTACTTCGTCTGTGATCACATTAAGCATAGGGATTTTATTTTCTCTTTTCATGCGATTCACTTCATGAGCTGTTATTTCAATATCATTCCAGTGATGTATTTTCCAACAGTTATTGTCATATTCCAGAGATGTCAGATTTTCAATCCAATCCCCACTATTCATATATGTAACAGATCCCATATCTGTTAGAACCTGTTTAATCTGCGGTTGATGGATATGTCCGCATATCACATTTTTGTAGTTGTTTTCAATGGCAAGTTCGGCAGCAGTTTGTTCAAAATCTGAAATCCAGCTAACAGCTTTTTTTACACTGTTTTTAACTTTCTTACTAAGGCTCATTTTCTCTTTGCCCAACAGCTTCAGCAGCCAGTTTATAGCCCTGTTCACTAATATCAGCATATCATATCCATGACCTCCGAGTTTGGCAATAAGTTTTGCAGAACCTTTAGTTGTAGAGTCAAACACATCTCCATGAAATATCCATGTTTTTTCACCATTAATATCTATCACAAGTTTATCTACCAGCTGAAGATTCCCCATTTCCAGTCCGCTATACCTTCTCAGTGTTTCATCATGGTTTCCTGTTATGTATACGGTTTTAGTTCCCTTAGACATCATGCTGAATATTTCTTTGATTACTTGCATGTGCGATGCCGGGAAATAGCTTTTTCTGAATTGCCAGATATCTATAATATCCCCATTAAGTATCAGTAGTTTGGGGTCAATACTGCGGAGGTAGCTTACCAATTCTGTAGCATGACATCCATATGTACCCAGGTGTATGTCACTGATGATTACAACTTCTGGCTTTCTTTTAAGCATGGGGAAGATTTGTGTAAAGCAACAACCCCAAAGTCAACTGTCTTTAAAGAATTTATTAAGGAAACTTTAATTATGGTCTGAATGCCCGGAAAAAGCCCTGAATTGTATTTGATTCCGGTATTTGTTTACTTAAACTTAATGTTGGGGTAACGATTTGGTTATATCCGGTAATTATTTTTAGCAATGGTAGATGCAATCTTTTTTTAGAATGCTTTTATCTTTTAATTGCAACGCCCTGCCATTCCTGGCGGGGTTCTTTTATTCCTTGTTTTTATTGAGTGTGAATCCAAATGTAGTTCCTATACCGGGTTTACTCCTTACCTGGATAAATTGGCCATGTGCCTCAACAATATGTTTACAAATGGCCAATCCTAGTCCAGATCCTCCAATATTCCTGCTTCGACCATAGTCTGTTCGGAAAAATCTTTCAAAAATTCTGGAAAGATGTTCTTCCGCAATGCCAATGCCATCATCAGAAATTTCTATGAGAACATTGCCATCTGTTCTGTAAATACCGGCTTCTATTTTACCTTCTTTATTGCCGTATTTAATGGCATTTTCAACAAGGTTAATCAGAACCTGTCTTATCTTTTCTTTATCCGCATAAACTGAAATTGGTTGTTCGCAGCCTTTTTTAATGTTGCATCTGATGTGTTTACTTTCGATTTTTAGCTGCAGTGATTCAAATACATCAAATATCAAATCTTGAATAATGAAGTTCTGGTAATGTAATGCGAGTTTTCCACTTTCCAGTTTGGTTATCTCATCGAGGTCTGAAATCAGATTGATTAGTCGCTCTGTGTTTTTAAAAGCATTTTCAAGAAATCTTTTTCTGATTTCAGGTTGTTCTGATGCACCGGCAATGAGTGTTTCAAGATATCCCTGGATGGCGAATGCAGGTGTTTTGAATTCATGGGAAAGATTTTGTAGAAATTCTTTTCTGAAGGCTTCGTTTCTTTCAAGTATTTCCATTTCATTTCGGCGCTGATCTGCCCATTGCAATACTTCTTCACCCACTTCCTTTATACTTTGCTGTGGCAGTACATTTTTCAGGAAAAACTCTTCTCTTTTCGAAACTTTTGTTTGGTGGATAAACTTGTAAATCAGTTTAATTTTGCTGTAGATGAATTTTTCAACTAAATATTTAACAGAAAAAAAAACAACCAAAAGCAGGATACTCCCACCTAAAAGTGTCAATTCCCATGTTATCCCCATAGCAAAACTAAGGAAGACAAATAAAACACCTGATAAAAGAGAGGTGATCGTCGCAATGGAAAGAGGGGATGAATGACTGGATTCAAACATAATTGCAAATTAATGAATCCTACTCTTGTAAGCTAAATCTCAAACTTATAACCAACACCTTTAACTGTTGTTATGCAGTCAAGTCCAAGTTTTTGGCGTATTTTCCTGATGTGTACATCAATTGTTCTGTCTCCAACAATCACGTCACTACCCCATATCTGGTTGAGGATTTCTCCTCTTAGGAAAACCCTTCCAGGCCTTGAAGCCAGATATTGCAACAATTCGAATTCTTTTTTAGCCAGGCTTATGGGTTCATTTTTGAGGTAAACCATGTATTCTTCAGGTTCTATTCTCAAATCTCCAATTTCCATACTTTTCACCTCCTCGGGTTTGCTAAGACGGCGGAAAAAAGCATTAACTTTTGAAACCATGATTTTTGGAGAGATGGGTTTGCTGATGAAGTCATCTGCTCCATATTCAAGCCCTTTAACATGGGAAAATTCATCATTGAGGGCGGTTAGGAAAACGATCAGGGTCTGCTGATATTCAGGTTGAGATCGGAGAATCTTGCAGACTTCAATGCCGTTTTTCTTAGGCATCATAATATCCAAGATGATGAGATCTGGATTAAACTGACGGGCTTTTTGTATTGCTTGGTCTCCATCTTTAGCCGTTTCTACCTCATATCCGTGCATGATAAGATTATAACTGACGATCTCCAGAATATCTGGTTCATCGTCTGCTATCAGGATTTTTTTGGCCGGTATAGACATGGGAACTGGCTTTTTGCAAAATTACTCTTATTAATTTCTTAATCTCAGCCAGGGTGGATTATTAAATTGTTAAGCGTTAATTTTGTCTTATGTTCAGAAGCCTTATGACAGGTTTGCTCCTATTGGTTTCTTTCTGTAGCCTTGCCCAGACAAATACAGATGGAATGGAGCATTTGGTTGACATCAGGCGTATTAAGCTTCATGAGGACATTGATGCCATTCAAGATAAAATTGAAAAAGCTTCCATGAAGCGCGCGCATGAGTTGGAGGGAAATATTCAACTTGCAAATCAGATCCTAATTAGAGATTTGTTACTCAGGCGGTCTGATAGTTTGCAGTCAGCTATTGAAAAGTATGTTGATTTTGATCACAGGATTAAGGTAAAGTATTTGACTGGACTTAATAAGCTTTTGTGGCAGTTACCTGAGGCTCTTCAAACCAATCAGATTACATTTCAATTAATGGCAGAGTCACTTGAAGCTTTTATTGTGTATTTGAATCTAGACTTTGCCGGAAAGTCATTGTTGACTCCTGTTCGGGATTTTTCTTACCAAGTAAATGAATTGATTTTCAATGACCAGACTGTCTTCTTTGATAACATTGACCTGGCACAAATCAGGATTTTGATTTATCGGCAGTTTATTGAGGTTAATCCTGAAAAGATTTTATCTACTATTCAACCATACTTGGATCAGCCTTTTGCAGATACTTTGTTAATCAGGGCTGCTGTTGAGTTTCCAGCTAGTTTCTACAACTATGCATCCGCTACCGGCACTGATGTTGGCAAAAAGATTCAGCAAATCAGCCATCCACTTGTGAGCACTGTTGCCCGAATTGCATTAGAGCCGAAAGCTCGGTTGATTTATCCATTCCTGCCATCCATCCTGCTTGGTGAATTGACAATAGATAGTATAAAACATGAACTTCTGGATGACAACAAGTATTTTACCCTGCTGGTTTCCACGCTACAGCATTATCTTAAAAAGGGCACAGGTGTTGATGAAATTTCAATCAGAGAGATTAACATCCTAATCAGGAAAAAAGCAGAGGAGTTTTATATCAATGAAATCAATGCCCTTCATGATGAGCCTCCGCCAGAAAGATTTAAGGTTCTGGAGCCGTTGACAATGACGGCTCTGTATTACATTATTGTCAACGGAGAAGATATACTCTATACATCAAGCTATAATGGAGTTTACCTGAAGTTGATGTCGCTGATGGGAAATGCTTCAGGTGACAGCCTGCTGCAGAGTGTTCAGTACGACCGGTTTAGAAAGTTTATCCGCATGGCTGCAGGTTATAATAAGTTGGATCATTTTCTGGCTTCAATGCCAGACATAAATGCCAATTTGCTGATGAGGTCTTTTGTTCAGGGTCTGGAACGGGGATTGAGTCTTGAAAATGCAGTTGATGTTGCAGATTCTTACGCAAGTATTGATAACAGTGAAGTAACCAAGCGAATAAGTCAGGAAATTTCCTTGCAACTGGAACTGCAAAGACATAAAAAAAATTACCGGGGTGTTGCCATTTACGATATTTTACAAGCCATATTCCGGTCAAATACCGATAGTGCCAAATCGTTGATGTCGAAATATAGTATTCCTCCGGTTTATGGACTTACAAACACCCAACTTTCTGATTCAGCAGGCATGGTTGTTGAGCAGCTGTTTTTTTATGGGGATAAGGACGGAATAGAATCTTTCAACAATTTTCTGGGTTTATTCCGCGGCAGGAAAGAGTGGCAGCTGATTCAGCGGGAGGATTGGGTAGAGATAATTGCCAAAACAGGAAAACCTGTAAGGGTTTATGCCAACTTACCCCATGACAATTCGGGTGGAGATGATCTGGATGCCAGGGCCCAGCTGAGGTTGTCGCAAAATCTGGCTGATAGTAATTTACATCCAACAATTGTTGTTCACCGGGGTCACAGCTATCACCTGAAATACACGCTTGAGCAATTGCCTGAGTCAGCTCGGATTGTTATTCTGGGTTCCTGTGGTAGTTATCAGAATCTCGATGCAGTACTGGCTGTTTGTCCGGATGCCCACATTGTTTCATCCAAAGAAGTTGGTACCAGACTGGTTAATGAACCTGTTTTGAGGATTATCAACGAGTCGCTTAGAACAGGTAATGGGGTGAATTGGGTAAAGGTGTGGAAACAACTTTCAGCCCAGTTGCGGGACGGCTATGCACGAGAGCGACTCGATAATTACATACCACCACACCAGAATCTTGGTGCACTATTTATCAAGGCTTTTCGCAATTGGGAAAAACAGCAAAGCAGCATGAAATTATGAGTGGAGATAATGGAAAGAAGGAAAAAAAAATATTTGATTTCAGCTTACTGCTGCGCATATTTTCTTATGCAAAACCATATGCTGGAAAGTTTCGGATCTCAGTAGTACTTACCCTTACACTTGCCATACTTACCCCACTTCGCCCACTCATCATCAACAAAACCCTTGCCAGGGTAAATGAAGCAGGTCAATCTGATTATCAGCCTGTTCTTGACTTTCTGATGATGGTAACCCTGATACAGCTAATTATTCTTGTGGTAGAGGCAGCACTTCGTTTTTATTTTTCTTACCTCACTTCCTGGATGGGGCACAGTGTAGTGAAGGATATGCGGGTGGCAGTTTACCAAAAAATACTCAATTTAAACTTACGTCAATTTGATCAGACGCCAATTGGCACGCTCACAACAAGGACCATCAATGATATTGAGTCGATAAATGACATATTTGCAGAAGGACTGGTGCCCATTCTCGCAGACTTTCTATCTATTATAGCTATTCTGGGTGCCATGTTTTACACAGACTGGCAGCTAACGTTGGTTTGTCTGATTCCCTTTCCGCTCATGATTATTGCTACTTATTTTTTCAAGGAGAGTGTAAACAAGTCTTTCACGCAGGTCCGAAATGCAGTTGCATCTCTCAATGCATTTGTACAGGAACATATTTCAGGCATGTTAATCATTCAGGCATTTACTGCAGAATCCAGGGAGAAGGAACGCTTTGAATCCATCAACCGGAAGCACAGGGATGCCAACATCCGTGCAATTTTTGCTTATTCCATTTTTTTCCCAGTTGTTGAGGTTGTTCTGGCTTTTGCCATGGGGATTCTCGTGTGGTACGCATCCCGAAATGCATCCAGCCTTAACACAGACAGCGCAGTTTATGTAGCCGGACATATAGTTTCCTTTATGCTTCTGCTGAATTTATTATTCAGGCCACTTAGGGTCATTGCTGATAAGTTTAATGTGCTTCAGATGGGAATGGTTGCGGGTGAAAGGGTTCTGAAAGTTATTGACAACTCAGATATGGTAATTGATTCACAAGAGGCCATAGATATGCCTATTCAGGGTAAAATCAATTTTCAACACGTTAATTTTAGTTACAATAATGATAGTCAGGTTCTACATGATATCAGTTTTGAAGTAAAGCCGGGAGAAACACTGGCCATTGTAGGAAGTACAGGGAGTGGCAAATCGACAATAATCAGCTTGATCAGCAGGCTTTATCAGCATCAGTCGGGCAGTATTTTAGTAGACGATAAGCCTGTGGAAGCATATACACTTGCCAGCCTTAGAAAAGGCATTGCGGTGGTTTTGCAGGATGTTTTTCTTTTCTCTGGATCAATCTTAGACAATATAACACTCAGAAATCCTGCTATCAGTAGGGCCGAAGTGGAAAGTACGGCTAAAATGATTGGAATCCATGACTTCATCATGCAATTGCCGGGGGATTATGATTACCAAGTTATGGAAAGGGGTACAACACTTTCACTTGGTCAAAGGCAGTTGCTGTCGTTTATCAGAGCTATGTTATTCAAGCCTGCCATTTTAATCCTGGACGAAGCCACTTCCTCAGTAGATACACATACAGAGCATCTTATTCAACATGCCATCGGGGTACTTACCAAGGGGAGAACCTCCATTGTTATTGCTCACAGGCTTTCAACTGTTCAAATGGCTACCCGAATCCTTGTGTTGGAGAAGGGAAGGGTGGTGGAAGAGGGAACTCATGGTCAACTGATGCAAACTGGAGGGTATTATGCCAGGTTAAAGGAGTTGCAACTGGGATAAGAAAGGCTTATTTTTTTGCACAGTTCAAGGTTATTACTCCGTTCGGTACTATCTTTGCGCAAAATTTCGAGACTGTTATGGGTGAAATTAGGCTGAAATCCTTACTGGTGGCTTGTTTGGGCCTTTTGCTGGCTTTCTCTTCGTTTCCTGCTATGGCCAATGAAGAACATGCTGGTGAAAAACTTGACCCTGCCAAGGTGATCATGGAGCACATTCAGGATGCACATGATTTTCATTTTTTTACCCTTAAAAAGAAAAATGGCACTGAGTTTCATGCTACTATTCCACTGCCGGTAATCATTTATTCCCAAACTAAAGGTAAACTGACCACGTTCTCATCCGCTAAGTTTGAACACGGTCATGCAGCATACGAAGGGTACAAACTTGAGCATGGTAAAATACACAGTGAAACCGAAAATGAGGTTTTTTACGACCTTTCCATGACCAAAAACGTGGTTCAGATGCTTTTGGCACTCACTATTCTTGTAGTACTCATGGTTGGCATTGCCAATAAATACAAAAAAGGACAGGGTGTTACATCTGCTCCGAAGGGATGGCAGAATGCCATTGAGCCGGTTATTACCTTTGTAAGAGATGAGGTAGCTAAGCCCAATCTGGGAAAAAAATACGGTAAATACCTACCTTACCTGCTCACTGTTTTCTTCTTCATCCTGATTAATAACATATTCGGATTATTGCCAGGCTCGGCCAATGTTACAGGAAATATCGCGTTTACAATCGTTTTGGGTGTTATTTCGTTTTTTGTAATCCTTTTCAGCACAAATAAGCATTTCTGGGGACATATTTTCTGGTTTCCTGGAGTTCCCACTCCCGTTAGGATATTTATCATGCTCCCGGTTGAGCTGCTAGGTGTTTTCACAAAACCATTTGCCCTTATTGTGCGTCTCTTCGCAAATATGGTTGCGGGTCACATCATTATCCTCAGCTTCATCACATTGATCTTTATTTTCGGGTCCATGAGTGCTGTTGCAGGATGGGGGTTCTCACCGCTTTCGGTGGCATTTGCTGTATTTATTTACATGATTGAAATAATGGTGGCATTTATACAGGCATTTATTTTCACAAACCTGACAGCAGTATTTATCGGTCAGGCTTTCGAAGGAAGCCATGATGACCATCACTAAATTTTTTATTCATAATTAAACCAAGTATCATGAGTCTGATGAACATTCTGCTCGACGTTAGCGTTTCCCACCTTGGTGGTGCTATCGGTGCAGGTCTCGCTGCAATCGGTGCCGGTATCGGTATCGGACAGATCGGTAAAGGTGCAGTTGAATCAATTGCACGCCAACCAGAGGCTGCCAACGACATTCGTGCGAACATGATCCTGACTGCCGCTTTCGTTGAGGGTGTTGCTCTCTTTGCGGTTATCGCAGGTCTGCTGGCTGTATTGAAGTAATCAATAACAGCGCACAAAAACATACTGCATCCAAAGCACAGGGCGGAGGATGCAGTAAC
>JBDLTO010000108.1:0-10083 GCA_039805815.1 Bacteroidota bacterium
CTTTCATGATACAGTTCATATACTTTCAGTGATAAAGAATGGCCCATCAGAAAAAGCAAAGCTTGAAGTTGGAGACAAGATTCTTAAAGTCAATGACAGTTCAGCAATAGGCAGTATCAATGCTGAAAAATTCAAGCAATGGGTAAAAGGACCAGCCGGCACAGCTGTAAACCTGACAATAAAACGTAATGGGAAATTAATAAAACAAGAAATTGTAAGGGGAAGTATCCCGTTAACTTCTATTGATGCTTCCTATATGATCGATAAAGAAGCGGGTTATCTTAAACTTAACCGCTTTTCGGGAAATACATACAGGGAGTTTATGGTAGAAATGGAAAAATTGAAGTCACAGGGAATGACCAAGCTTATCTTGGATTTACGAGATAATGGCGGTGGTATTTTGGAAGAAGCAATTGATATTGCTGATGAATTTATTGAAGGTGACAAGCTCATTGTCTTTACTGAAGGTAAGCATAGTCCTAAAAAAGAATATAAAGCCAAAAGACCAGGAATTTTTGAGGAAGGAAAAATAATTGTAATCATGAATGAAAGTTCTGCTTCGGCCAGTGAAGTTTTAGCTGGAGCACTTCAAGATCACGACCGCGCTATGATTGTTGGCATGAAAAGTTTTGGTAAAGGACTGGTTCAGGAACAGTTTTCACTAAATGATGGTTCTGCTCTCAGGTTAACTACAGCAAGGTATTATACTCCACTTGGAAGAAGTATTCAAAAATCCTATGTTGAAGGTTCCGAAAAATACCACCAGGAAATCTACAGCAGAATGCAAGAGTCAAAACCAGAAACAACATTGTTTAAGAAAAGAAAAGAATTTAAAACACCAAAAGGCAAAGTACTTTATGACAATGAAGGTATTATGCCAGACCAGATTATATCCAGGGATATTAAATTTTTAGATTCTACCGTATTACAGGTGTTTGATAATAATCTTATTGGCAAATTTTCATATCGCACTTATTTAGTAGAAAAAGATAACATTAAGCAGTTCAAAACTCAGGCAGAATACTATGAATTATTCAACAATAATACGCGCTTGATGAATGCGTTAAAAGCATATAGTCAATCAGAACAACTAAAATTAATGCCTATTAATGAAAAAGGTATACCATTGATTATCAATAGAATAAAAGCACAAATTGCAAGGCTTGCCTGGGATGAGTCAGCATATTTCTATGTGATAAATAAGGAAGATCCAGCTTTTCAGGCTGCAGTAGCTGCGTTAAACTAAATTTTCTTTACAATATAGATTTGTGAACTGCAAGTCCCTGGACTGATTAATGCACTAAAATTTGAGTAGAATCCCTGTAAGATTGCAGGTAAAATGCGCATTTTGCCATGCTTATACTTTTCACTGAGTAAACTGACATAAAAAGCGTCAAACCACATAGGCAAAACCTTTACAATTTTTAATCCATGAAGCCCCAGAAGTTTTTGCAATGAAGTTGGATTAAAATGATACAGATGCCTAGGCACATCATAAGCGGCCCATGATGAGTTATAGTGACTTGCATCACCCGATAAATGATTCGGAACAGCAATTATAATTAAACCACTTTGCGTTAAAATATTATGAAGTTGAGCAAGCGTTTCGTGCAAATCATGAACATGTTCTAAAACATGCCATAAAGTAATTACCTCAAAGGAGTTTTTCTCAAAATCATGAATTTTAACCGGACAATAAACTTCTTGGTTTATTAATGAGGATGCTTTTTCTCTTGCATGATCATCGGGTTCTATACCGGATACTTTCCACCCATCAGATTGCATCTCTTTCAAAAAAGCTCCAGTTCCGCATCCGTAATCAAGAAGCTTTGAAGATTGTCTTTCCTCCAAAAATCGGGTAATAATACTTCTTTTGGAAGAAAGTGTATACTTTCTAATAAGCTGATAGACCCTATTAAACAAACCTTTGGAGCTATCTGTATGTGATATATAATTTTCAGATTTATAGTATCTCCCAATATTTTCTTTTGATGGCGGCTGGGTAGTAAATAAAAAATTGCAGCTTTTGCAAAATGATAAACTAAATAGTTCACCAGTTACGCTGTGATCAATAACCTCCAACTTTACTTCTGTTTCGGGGCTATTACAAATCGGACAATTAGATATGTTTTCCATGAACACTATTTCATAAGGATATGTGATACTGGAGGCTTAACAGGATGCAATGGACTCAATGTAGGTTCAAAAACAGAATAATTCCCAATAAGGAGTCTTGCAGACAAAATGGATATAATTAGCAAGAACAAAATCAACGCACCAAGCTTCCAACCTTTAAAAAACTTTCGGGTTGATTTTTCTTCAAAATATTCTTCCATTTCAGCAAGTGTTTTTTCTTGCTCGCCTACGTTTACAGTATGATCTATTTTCTCTCGTAAAACATGTTTATACCTTACATCCGTATGTGTTACTGTGACATGATTTTTTTGATGGAACAAGATATCACCATGTTCATTTAAAATAAATGATCCCAAGCCCTGCCATTCAATTCTGCCCTCCGCATGCAACCTTGCTTTCATCTCATCCTCAAGCATTTTCAATGATGAGAGTAGTTGAACAGTGTCAACCCCTGCATGCTTTTGGATGTATTTTAACTGATCGGCAGGCATTTTTTCCTCCCAACGATCATAACGAATTACATAACTGAATGGCAATATTTTTTTTCCAATGAAATCATTAATTGCAGGTATCCTGCACAGATTAAGCTGACCCAAACCGGGAATATGAACCATTCCGTTTAAAGAGAAATAGCGGTATAGAACCTGAGGCAACTGATTTGGCAACATATTGTGATTAATCCTTTTTGTTAAAAGCATAACGGACGCCACCAATGAAATTAAATCCAAAAGAAGGATATTGATTCCATCGCTGATAGCGGGAATTCGCAATATTATTCAAATCAATCCATAGTGCCCATTTTTTATTTAATATGTATTCTACTCCCATACTTATATCCGCAGCATCCTGTAATTTCACATCGGTATTACTGCCTATTTTAGACATTGTACCACTCCATAAAACAGTTGTGAATCTTGTTTTAAGTTGCTTAAGGGGGTCCCAATCAAGCCTAAATAATAACTCAAGAGGCAATAAACCATAAGCTTCATCATAATCTATTTGTTTCTGAAAAGAATATCCCTTCAAGCCTGAACTGAATTTAAGCATATTTGAAAAGATATAGGTAAGGTTAGTTTCAAGCATCAGTGCAGACAATGACGATTCATTGAGTACTTTCAATTCATTACCAAAAGCTCCATTGTTGATAAACAATGGTTGATTTTTGAAATTTGAATACCCTGCCTTGAATGATAACTGTAAACCCTTGGAACTGTGAAGATCGAACCCGGCAAAATATTGCTGTTCATGAAAAACGGTTAATGTATCAACAGGAAGCATGAATGGATTTACCTGAAGCAACTTGTGCATAGAATTGATATTCAATTCATTATGAATACCCGCCTTCACTCTGACTCCTGTTTCCGGAAGCATATATGAAGCCATTAGTTCAGGGAGTATTGAAAGTTTATCATTTTTTAGTACCGGAGTTATTCCACCATTTAACAAAATCTGATTAACAGCGTATTCGATATTTAGTGGGGTCTGTAGCAATGTTTTAGCATCAACTTTCTTGCCATTGTCACTTAACTGCAATGCCTGCAAATCAATAGCCGTTTTAAAATGCAATCCGGAGGCTATTCTGAATGAAACAGGCATTTTAATGTACAATTGATTTTCCCCTACTAACCTGTTTGTTCTAATATAATCATACCTCAAGGAAGGCGTAAACAATGTTTGACCATCAGATCCTGCAACATATTGATATGACAATCCACCAAAGGCATGGTGATAGTTCTGTTGAATCTGGTCTGTAGGAATTGTTATAGCGTCATGATCGTAGCCGTAGAGTTTATATGCGTTAAAATCGTAACCTGCAAAAACATCTGCAACCTGATTTTCATTAATGCTCTTGCTGAATTTTGCAAGTAATGAAGAATTCGAATACTGTTGATCAGCAACAGTACCTTTGGCTGAATTATGGTCTGCATGCAGTGAAAATTGATTGTCCTGAGCTTTGGAATTATAACTAAGTGATGCAAATGGATTTTGAATATTTCCATAGCCCAGTTTAGCAAAAAATGTTTCTCCTAATTTATTTTCATCATCCGCTGAAGATTTAAAGGCTATAGGCTTTACTTCAATCGGACCAACTGAAGTTTTGAAACTCAGTGGTGATTTAGTGTATTTGAAAACATAAGCTGAAGTATCTTTTAACGGAGGATCAGCCCGAAATTCGAGTTTGCCAGTTCTTACTATGCTTGGTTTAAATGCAGAAGTAATGTTTATCTCCTCTTTTCGGTTTCTGTCAATTTGTGCATGCAGCTCAACTTTTGCAAATAACAAGAGAAAGACTGTATGAACAGTGAATGAGAAAAAAAATTCAATTTTATTTCGATATCGCATTATTTTCTGTTTTTTCAACTTTACTTAGTAACTCAATTGCTTCCTGTTTCAGTGTCATGATTGAACAATTATCGACAACGCTCTTTAATGTTGCCTTTGCGTTAAAATAATCCTTTTGCTCCAAGAAGATTTGTCCGAGTAAAATATATGATTTCGTTATCCAATATTCATAAGAACCTGATTTCTCAATTGCAGCTGTAGCCAGGTTCTCGGATTCAGCATAATTTCCAGCTAAAAATTGATTCATTGCAAGTTGGAACCTGCTTTCTGCTGCAAGCGCTGAATTACTGTTACTGATTACAGCTTTGAAATAAACAGACGACTGTACTACTGATCCCGATAATTGATCTGCATATCCCAATATCATGTTTGCAAATGATTTATCGTCTGAGGTGGAAACAGCATTGCCAAGTAATGATTTAGCTGCTAATTTGCCTTCATTCCATTTTTTCTGATAATAATAAGACCTCACTGTACCTCGAAGCGCTTCGAGTACGGCTTCTGGATTGGATGAAATGGCAGATAATTGTAAAAAGACCCTAAGTGCAGACTCGTAATCTTTTAAATCAAAGAAATATAGCTTCCCAGATTGACGAAGGGCTTTTTCCTGGTATTTACTTACGCCTTTTGCTCCTAACTGCTCAAAAAGGATTGCAGCATTCTTCCAGTCTTTATTTTTTAACAAAATTTCACCTTTATAATTCAGCACATCGGCTATAAAAAGTCCATCTGGAAAACTCTTCATGTATTCATCAAGCACCTTTAAGGAAGATACATTATTGCCTTCTGCATAAATCGTTTGAACATATTGAAAGGTCAACGAATCCTTTTGTATTTGATCAACTGTTCTTCCAGTTGAAGCTAAAAAAGACTCATAGTCAGAAATCCTACCTGTTTCCACAAATAAAGATTTGGCAGACTCCAACGCTTCTTGTGCGTATTCGGATGCGGGATATTGATCAATAAGTTTTTTATAATAAGATATGGACTCTTCTGGCTTATTAAGGTTATAATATGCAATCCCCAATTTTATGAAGGACTCAGGCATTCTGTCATCGTCTTTATCTACCAGAGAAGATATTCTTTTAAGATATGGAATTGATTTGTCATATTGTTCCTCAGACATATATGTGTCTGCCAGTTCCATGGTAACAAGTGGCATAAGTTCAGATTGAGGAAACCTGGATTCCAGTATTTTTAATTGGTCGATTTTTTTATCGGCTGACCTTGAACCCTCAATTAGGGCGGTTTGAAAATAAGCATAATCGGCACCATACCCCGGTTTATCCCGCATGGATTGATATAACGTTCTGGCCCTTTCTACATTTTTAAGCATAAAAGCACAATCAGCAGCCCTTAAAACAGCTTCTCGTCTGAAATCATTGGAAATCACCATTTTTGATTGCATGATTTTTTCAAAAAATGTTACAGCAGATTTGTAATCCTCTTGATCTAAATATGCATATCCCAGGTTATAATTGGCATTATCTTCGTTCGCTTGTCCAAAATCATTTTGCCTAACTTTCAAATAATCCAGTGTAAACTTGATAACAAGTGAAACCTGATCTTTTCGCGATGCTATTTCACCCCTCCAAAACAATGAGGGGGGATAAAATGAAGAATTTTTATATGCCGCCACAGCTGACAGCAATTTATCAGCATCATCATACTGTAAATCATTAATTAACTCTACTCCACGCCCAAAATAAATTCTTGGCGCAACTTTCTGCATGGTTAACTGATCTACCCTACCATCCTGAATGAGAATAAGTGCCTGGCGGTAATTATTTGTTTTGGCGTAATAGTCAACCAGGATTGCTCTTGCATCATTTACATGTGCTGACTGCCGCTGTTCCAGCATAATTTTATTCAATTCCTGAACAGCCATATCTTCGAAGCCAAGTTCCAGAGAAAGCTTTGCGAGCTCAAACCTTACATTATCCAATTGAGGTCCTTCCTCAAGTGTTGAGGTACAAATTTGAAAGGCACTTCTGGCGTTGGCTTTCTGGCCTGACTGAAGATAACTATTTCCCAAAATAAGCATCGATTTTGCTGCAAGTTGTCCGTTTGAAGCGGATAATGGTTTCAATTCTGCAATCGCCTTTGCAAACTGACCTGATGCATAATATGCAGAACCCAGTTCAAAATGTTGTACTTCTGATAATTCAAGTCCCTGCCCTATCGCCATATTGAATAAGGCAATAGACTTTACAAAATCACCAGTGTTATGGTATGCGGATGCCAGTAAAAGTGTTATTGCCTGAATATGAAGCTGATCTCCAGACTTGAGGTATTTTTCACCATAAACAATGGCTTTGGAGAAATTACCGGTAGACTGTGCTATACAAGCCTGATAAAAGGGTATAATATTTGTATACTCCGGAGCAGACTCAATTAATTTAAAATAGGATCCTGCCTCTTCATATTTTTTTTCAGAAAATGCGATAAAACCTAAATAATACCTTACATCTACCAAGTATGGAGATGTGCCGAGTTGTTCAATGCTTCTCAAATAAGGTTTGGCATTATCGAATTTCTGTTGCGAAAAATATGAAATTCCCTTTTCGAACTGGACTCGTTCATTTTCATCATTTGATAAATAAAGCGGATCTGTTTGCTCTAGTAATTCAAGTGCACGGTTAAAATCAGATGTTGAAAAGTAATGGTGCCCTAGATGATATGCCAGCTTTACTTGCGTATTGCGATCTCCTGCTGCACTCATCAACTCTTGTGCACGCCTTATCATCGGTTGCTGATGCAAAATAACCCCTGAGATTAATTGTATGTATTGTAATTCAGCTAAGTCCCATGCAGAGAATAAAGCTGAAGCATTGCCAGAACTCATAATGGATGAGACAAATGAACCTGCAGCATCATACTGTTTTGAGCTGAACAGAGATTTTGCTTTTTCAACTTGTAAAAATGGAGGAATCATCGTTCGGGTAGCTTGCCCCTGAACGTTAACAGTCGAACAAAAAATCACTAAAACAATCAAAAATTTGAGCCCAATTGGCAAAACTGACTTCATAAGCTATATTGGGATTTACTTTTTCAAAAATAATTTGAAAATACTGAGATCCATGCAATATCTTAACTTTGTTATTCACTTTAACGAAGATTTTAATCAGTTGCCAACTTAGATCAATGAAAAAACTGCTTAGCATCCACTACAATCCGCTATTGTTTAATTTGTCCACACTACTCCTAAGACTAATTGCAGGAATTCTCATGATGTCTCACGGGTACGACAAACTGGTTCATTTCAACGAAAAAAAGACAACTTTTTATAACTTTTTAAATGTGGGAACTGAAAATTCACTTCTACTAGCCATTTTTGCAGAATTTTTTTGTGCGCTCTTCATTACCATAGGATTGTTTACCAGGCTAGTTGCATTGCCGCTCATAATTGTAATGGGAGTAGCGGTTTTTAAGGTTCACCAAATGGATTTTCTTGAGACTGGTGAAAAGGCAAGTTTGTTTTTGGGGATATTTGTTACGCTGTTGTTATGCGGACCCGGAAAAGTAAGTATAGATGGCATAGCCAGTAAATAATCTAATTATGTTCAGCTTTGATACACATGTTAGGGTACGTTATGCAGATACTGATCAGATGCAGGTTGTATATCATGGTAAGTTTATTGAATATTTTGAAGTAGGAAGAACTGATTCTATGAGATCACTCGGTATTGTATACAAAGACCTTGAAAAATCAGGGATTTTGATGCCAGTGATTAGTCTTGATTGTAAATTCATTAGACCGGCAAAGTATGATGACCTGCTCACTGTGCGAACATTACTTGATCAACTGCCAAACAACCATTCAATTATTTTTAAGAACGAGATATACAATGCTGAAAATCAATTGCTTTGCATAGGACAAGTAAAGCTTTACTTTATGAACAAATCCGACTTTTCTAAGATATCAATTCCTGAAATCTTGCTTAATAAACTTTCTCCTTTTTTTGAAAATACGCCAAGCATATGACAACCATGCAAAAAGGTATTGCATCCATTATTACCATTGGTGATGAATTGTTAATCGGACAAACAATTGACACCAATAGCGCATGGATGGGAATAGCGTTGAATGAATCTGGTATTGCAGTGAGACGGAGATTGGCTATAGGAGACAATTGGAATGATATTTGGCAGGCAATAGAGCAGGAATCCGCATTTTCCAATATCATCCTGATTACAGGCGGACTTGGACCAACAGCAGACGACATCACAAAACCTTTGTTATGCAAATTTTTTAATGGGGAACTTATTGTAGATCAGGATGCATTGGATAATGTAATTGATATTTTTACAAACAAATTAGGTAGACCACTCATTGAACGAAACCTTAAACAAGCTGAAGTTCCCAATACCTGTATTGTGATACCCAATAAAAGGGGGACTGCCCCCGGCATGCTTTTTGAGAAAAACAATTGTGTTTATGTAAGTATGCCTGGCGTTCCACATGAGATGAAAGGAATGATGAGTGACAAAGTTATTCCCTGGCTGATAAATCATTTCAGCGTGGATAAAATCATTCATAAAACCATGCTAACGGCAGGCATAGGTGAATCATTCCTCGCGGAAATATTAAGTCCATTTGAAGAACAATTGCCGCAGGAAATAAAAATGGCATACCTACCCAGTTATGGTATGGTGAGGCTTAGGCTTACTACAAGTCATCCTTCACAGCACACAGCAATAGAAAATCATTTCCTCACTTTAAAAAATCTTGTACGAGAATACCTCGTTGCTGATCAGGATCTTTCTATGCAAGCTGCTGTTTCAGCTAAAATGATGGAGCATTCAAAAACCCTAAGCATTGCTGAGAGCTGCACAGGAGGATACATTGCACACCTGATTACATCACTGGCAGGAAGTAGTAAGTTTTTTTTAGGCGGAATTGTAAGCTACTCCAATGAACTAAAAATGTCACTTCTCAATGTGCCTGCAGAAATCCTTGAGGAATTTGGTGCAGTCAGCATTGAGACAGTTGAAAAAATGGCAGAGGGTATTCGGATCAAAACCGGTTCAGACTTTGGTCTGGCTACTTCGGGTATAATGGGGCCTGGAGGAGGTACGGATACAAAACCAGTTGGATTTGTTTGTGTGGCCGTTAGTGTAAAAGACAAGACTGTTTCAACAACTTTTCAATTCAGATTCGACAGAACTAGAAATATTGAATTAACTGCAATACAGGCCTTGAATTTTTTGAGGAAAAATATAGGATAACTTGATGAGTTGTTTTTACATACTGTAGTATTTCTATCGTATTTTTACGTATAATTACCTGAAATTCAAAAGATGTCCCTTGTCAATATAATAATGCCAAAACTCGGCGAAGGAATCATGGAAGCTACCGTTTTAAGGTGGCTTAAAAAACCCGGGGAGTGGGTTAATCATGATGATTCATTGCTGGAAATTGCAACAGACAAGGTTGATAGTGAGGTTCCTTCAACTGCAGAAGGCACTTTGGAAGAAATTTTATGTAATGAAAATGATGTAATTGCAATTGGTTCTGTAATAGCAAGAATCAGAACGAAGGATGCTTCAACAGAATCTAATATTCCCGTAATACCTTCGGTGCAAACTGAAAAGTATGTTCAG
>JBDLTO010000109.1:0-3390 GCA_039805815.1 Bacteroidota bacterium
GATTGCAGACAAGGTTAATCAAATAAGGTCATCAAGAGGATATTTTATAAGAGGAGTCTATGAATCTAATCAAAATCAAATTCAAAAAGCCATTCGCTCTTTTGATTCTTCCATCATGAAACAATTTACTTTTACTGATGCGTTTATTGAAAGATCGATCCTACTTTTCGAGCAAAAAAAGGTAAATGAAGCGTTAAATGGTTTGTACAAAGCACTGGAACTTGACAGAAAGAACCCTGACATTTACTTTTTAATTGGAGAATGCCTTGAAAAACAAAATAAAAATGATGAGGCACGTAATTTCTACCTTCAGGTGCTGGAATTATACCCATCACACCAGGGAGCTCTCAAAAATTTAAATAATCTACCTCAACCCAAATAAAAAATATGCCAATAATTGCTCCCTCACTTCTAGCCGCAGATTTTCTTCACCTGCATGAAGCTTGTTCTATGCTAAATCGTTCCGAAGCAGAATGGCTTCACTTAGATGTAATGGATGGGCGCTTTGTTCCAAACATTAGCTTTGGATTACCCATTATTTCATCCATAAAAAAAGCTACCAACAAAATTTTTGACGTTCACCTGATGATTGAAGAACCAGAAAAATTCACGCATGCATTTAAAGAGGCTGGTGCAGACATACTCACAGTTCATGTTGAGGCCTGCAATCACCTCCACAGGAATCTGGAGCAAATTCGATCCCTAAACATGAAAGCAGGTGTAGCCTTAAACCCACATACACCTGTTTCTCAGATAGAAGAGGTGTTATGTGATGCTGATCTTGTTTGTATCATGACAGTTAACCCAGGTTTTGGCGGACAAAAATTTATTTCTTCTATGCTGTCAAAGATAGAAAGACTAAAAAATGCTATAATCAAACAAAACAGCAAAGCATTGATTGAAATTGACGGCGGAGTTACACTCGAAAATGCTGAGATGATTGTAAAAGCAGGAGCAGACATTCTTGTAGCGGGCAGCACAGTATTCAATTCACCAGATCCTGAACGGGTTATTTTGCAATTGAAAAATGTAAATTAAAAATTGTCTCAAAGGTAATTTGAACAAGTCTTTTCACATTTTGTTGCTAATTTAAACGTTTTGTATCTCGGCGAAAAGAGTAATTTTGGAAAAGCCAACAAAAAAGTATTAAAACACATACATTGACTGAAACAATTATCAACCTTGAATCAATTAATCCCATTGAATTTTTTGGTGTAAATAACGGGAAATTGGATTTGCTTAAAAAAAGATTCCCATTATTGAAAATCCTAAGCAGGGGTACACAAATAAAATTAAGTGGAGCACCTGAAATGATAGATCAGGCTAAAGAGAAAATAGAAATACTGGTTCAATATCTTGAACGAAACGGCAACGTAAGTCACAATTATTTTGAACAAATTCTGGGAGGAGATGACGCTGAACAGATAGATCATTTTGTAGAAAAGAATCCACACGAAGTACTTGTATTTGGTCCTAATGGTAAATCTGTGCGTGCAAGAACACAAAACCAAAAGAAAATGGTTAGTCTGGCAGAAAAAAATGACATCATTTTTGCTATTGGACCTGCAGGAACAGGAAAAACTTATACAGCTGTAGCCTTAGCTGTAAGGGCTTTAAAAAACAAATCTGTTAAAAAAATCATCCTTACCAGGCCTGCTGTTGAGGCTGGAGAAAGTCTTGGATTTCTTCCCGGGGACCTCAAAGAAAAGATTGATCCTTATTTAAGGCCGCTTTATGATGCCCTTGATGATATGATTCCTGCTGACAAACTGGGGTATTATATGTCTACCCGTGTAATTGAAATTGCACCGTTAGCATACATGAGGGGCAGGACACTTGATAATGCATTCATCATTTTGGATGAAGCCCAAAATACAACTGATCTTCAGATTAAAATGTTTTTAACCCGCATTGGTGCAAATGCCAAAGCCATTATTACGGGAGATTTGAGTCAGATTGATTTACCTAAAAACCAAAAAAGCGGACTCACCAAGGCAACAAAGATTCTTAAGAATATTGATGGGATTGCCCACATTGAACTTGACGAAGAAGATGTTGTGAGGCACAGGCTTGTTAAAGCCATTATCAGAGCCTATGACAGAGATCAGCAAAATGAAAATTAAGATGAAAAGACTCCTCTCATTAACCGGAATCATGCTTTTTGCTTTCGTTGGTTGCACAGAACCAGAAGGATACATACAACCTGAAGACCCACTTGATGCGGGCAGAGAGTTTATCAGAGCGGTTATGGATGGTGATTATGAGGAAGCTGAGCTCTATCTTTCAGAAGATGCTGAAGACAAGGAATTATTTTCACGGTATAAACAATACATGAAAAAACAACCACAAAAAGAAAGACTCTCTTTAAAATCGGCTTCAATAATAATAAACAAAATGGAAAACCAGGGTGACAGCGTATGCCTCATCAATTTTTCTAATTCACATTCTATGAAACCAATGGATTTGAAAGTGATAAATGAAAAAACTGGATGGAAAGTAGACTTCAGTTATACTTTTTCAGGGAATTTACCACTACAAGATTGATTTTTCTAAAGGAAAGAGCCCATGGATACTAAAAAAATCAAAATGGAAACTATTTTAATATTACTGTTAATTGGTTTAGCAGCAGGTTTTTTAGGTGGTTTGGTTGGAATAGGAGGTGGCGTTTTAATAGTTCCTGCATTGGTTTTATTATTAGGCCTGAGTCAGCATATGGCCCAGGGCATTTCACTTGCCATGATACTTTTCCCAGTTGGTATTCTCGGGGTTATTAACTATTACAAAAACGGTTATGTAGACTTTAAATATGCCGGACTAATTGCATTGGGCTTTTTTGCAGGCAGTTACCTGGGAAGTAAGTTTTCTTTAAGTCTTTCACAGGATACCGTAAAAAAAATATTTGCCGTAGTAATGATTTTACTATCAATAAAATTATTGTTTTCAGGCAAGAAATGATGTGGATTTTAATTGTTACTGCATCAATTAGTAAATCAATTGCTACTTGACGAAAAACTACACACAACTAAGTGACAAAGTTTTATTGGACTCTTACAGGGAATCCGGAGACAATAAATACATTGGTACATTATTAGCCCGATATAGTTTGATGGTTTTTGGGGTTTGTATGAAATATCTCAAGAATACTGCTGATGCTCAGGATGCTGCTCAGCAGGTTTTCGAAAAAGCATTTATTGAAGTTGACAAATACGAAATCCCCTATTTTAAAAGCTGGATTTATACCGTGGCACGAAATATCTGCCTGATGAGATTACGAACACAAAGACATCAGCTTGAACCCATTGAAGAATCACAAGAAATGGCTGATCTGGAGATTATTTCAGCTGATGAACTCAGATTAAAGGAGTTTTTAAAGGAAAAAGAAAATGCCAG
>JBDLTO010000110.1:0-5659 GCA_039805815.1 Bacteroidota bacterium
CAGTATAGCTTTTTTTACTTTAGAACCACCAGTTTTTGCTGAAATAGCTCCTAAAATAATAAGAAAAATGATAGTGAAACCGTATAACCAATATTCCATTTCTTTGACTGTTGCAAACAGCACAATTAATAAAGGTAAAACACCACCAACTGTAAAAGAAGCTCCTGATGCTAAAGCTGCTTGAATGGGTTTCGCTTGACTAATTTCATTGATGCCTAATTCGTCTCTAATGTGTGTTCCCAACGCGTCTTTCTCTGTCAATTCAATGGCAACTTGCATTGCTGTTTCTTTTTTTAGTCCACGTTTCTCATATATTTGAGCCAATATATTTTGTTCTTGTATGGGCATTTCTTTCAGTTCTTTTCTCTCTCTTTCAATGTCTGTTTTTTCGGTATCTGTTTGTGAACTTACAGAGACATATTCACCAGCTGCCATAGATAATGCACCTGCCACCAGTGCTGCAACTGTTGCTAAAACGATCGGTTCTCTTGTAGAACTTGCAGCTGAAACACCAATAGCGAGACTAGAAATTGAAATTATTCCATCATTAGCACCCAAAACAGCGGCTCTCAGCCAATTACTTCTATGTATGTAGTGACTGTCTAAATAGTTGTCAATTGTTATCATAGTTTTTCTATGTACTAGTTGTTATTAAAATAACTGATAACTCTTGAATATACTTACTTTATCGCTTTTTAAAAGTCAATAAATCAATCTAAAAATATATTTGTAATAAATGTCATTCATCGACTTTTACATACATCAAATATAAAAATCAAATTGATATATTTAATTTCCACTTCTGGTTATCAAAAAATCTCTAGTGTAATAAATTATCTTTTATTCTGCTTCTCATCATTTAATTTTGTATTTCTATAATTATGTTATCCATCATCATTGTCAATTATCGTTCCTGGAACAGGCTTGATGCTTGTTTGAAGAGCATCTCAGCACAGGCAATGGATAACATTGAAGTGATTGTTGTAGATAACCATTCTGATGATGGTAAAGCACAGCAGTTTGTCAGCATACATCCGCAGGTCAGATTTATTTTGCAAGATACCAATGCAGGATTCGCACAGGCCTGCAACAGGGGGGCTAAAGATGCAAGCGGAAACTGGTTGTTATTTTTGAATCCGGATACTATTTTGCAAGGCAACACCTTGGCTCCACTATTGGAGAAGGTTGCCAATGAGCCTAGCTGGAAGTTGATCGGTATTCGACAGCTTAACGATCATGGAAAAGATACCCATCCGCATGGTTTGTTTTTGAAATGGTGGAATGTGTGGGCACCTGTCAGAAGCCTTGAAAGAATGTTCAAGGGAGATAAATTTAGCAAACAGTTTTTGAGTACAACGCCCATTGCTTATCCCGATTGGATCTCTGGTGCTTTTGTGTTGATTAGGAAAAATGATTTAATTGAATTGGGTGGATGGGATGAAAGGTTTTGGATGTACTATGAAGACATGGACCTCAGCAAACGCGCAGCAGCAAAGGGTTGGAAACGGGTTCTGTACAATGAGTTGATTTGTACGCATTCGCATGGTGGCTCTTCCAGGATCAATCCGGAAACAAAAGCCATCACAAAAACGGAAGTGATCATTTCTGCTATCCGCTACTTAAAAAAATACAATAGTCCGGTTAAGTTTGGATTGGCTATGGACATGCTCTTCTTACCCAGAATTATTGAAACGCTGATTAGCTATCCATTTTCACCATTAACAAGGGCTATGGTCAAGCGTTTTCTCCAATCAAATATAGAACAACCCAATCACGCTCGTTAAGCGTGAATTTAACTTCCGCCCTCGAGACGCTATTCACTTCCCCCCAACCTTCGGTTGGCAGGCTCGTGCCTTTTCCCTTCTTCATTATCCCTCGTCCCTTTTCCCTCGTCCCTTCTCCCTTATCCCCCAATCACCCCCATTTCTTTGCCAACTTTCACAAAGGCTGCAATTGCATTATCAAGATGCTCCCTTTCATGCGCTGCACTCAATTGAACACGGATGCGGGCCTTGCCTTTGGCTACTACAGGGAAAAAGAATCCGATTACATAAATACCTTCGTCAAGCAAGCGAGCAGCCATTTCTTGTGCCACTGTAGCTTCGTATAGCATGATGGGAACAATGGGATGTACACCTGGTTTAATATCGAATCCGGCTTTGGTCATTTCCTCACGGAAGTACAACGTATTGGCTTCCAATTTGTCGCGCAATGAAGTTGTTTCGCTCAACAGATCCAGAACGGCGATAGAACCACCAACAATACTGGGTGCTAATGTATTGGAGAACAGGTAAGGACGGCTACGCTGGCGCAGCATTTCTATCACTTCTTTTCTGCCGCTGGTAAATCCGCCAGAAGCTCCGCCCAAGGCTTTACCCAGCGTGCCTGTGATGATATCAATCTTACCTACAACACCGCAATGTTCATGGGTGCCGCGACCTGTCTTGCCCAGAAATCCTGAAGAGTGACATTCATCAATCATGATGGCGGCATCGTATTTTTCTGCCAAAGCAACAATCTTGTCGAGTTGCGCAATGGTGCCATCCATGCTGAATGAGCCGTCAGTTACAATGATTCTGTTCCTCAGGTGAGCAGCTGCTTTCAGTTGTACCTCAAGGTCTTCCATATCATTATGTTTGTAACGAAAGCGTTGGGCTTTACACAATCTCACGCCGTCTATGATTGACGCATGGTTTAATTCATCAGAGATGATGGCATCTTGTTCATTAAAAAGCGGTTCAAAAACGCCTCCATTGGCATCAAATGCTGCCGCATAAAGAATGGTATCTTCCGTACCGAGAAAGGCGGAAATCTTTGCTTCTAACTCCTTGTGAATATCCTGGGTTCCGCAAATAAAACGAACTGAACTTAGTCCGTATCCCCTTTCGTCGATGTATTTTTTTGCTGCATCGATAATTTTTGGATGTGATGATAATCCCAGGTAATTGTTGGCGCAGAGGTTGATGACTTCTTTTCCGTTTACGTTGATGACAGCTCCTTGCGGACTGGCAATGATCCTTTCTTTTTTGAATAATCCTGCTTTTCGAATTTCTTCAAGTTCTTCATGTATTCTGTCAATGAGCGATTCGTTCATATCAGGTAATTTATATTGTTGACAATTGGAGCTGTTCAGTCAGCTAACCTGGTCTAATAACCACCAGACAAAATTACTTAAAATCGTTTCAAATAGACTGTTTACCCATTCAATTGATTTTTGTTAAAAAGGTGTAACAAAAAACGGTTTTATCCGTTGTAATTTCACCATGAGAAAGATTAGGATATCATTATCAGCTGTGCTTGCACTGGCAGTTGCCATCCTCCTTTGTGTTTTCAGCCAGCAAGGGCAAATCAGAAATGCAGGCAAAGCAATGGTCTGGAAAATATCTGAGACCGAAACTAAATCAGTCAGTAACATTGCTGCAGGTAAGCCAATTTGGCATATCATTCCACGTTTATTGCTGACTGGCAGGTAATTTTTATTTGTGTGTAACTTTTTACCATCAAACTTCGTATAGTTGTAGTTACCAATTCAACCAAAGCTGCATGACAGAAAGGGAATATAACAAGTGTGTTGATGAATATGCTGATGGGGTATACAGGTTCATCCTTAAAAACCTACAGCATGAGGAAGATGCGCGTGATATTGTGCAATCTGCTTTTGAAAAGATGTGGATCAACAGGGAAAAAGTAGTACAGGCAACGGGAAAATCTTATCTCTTTACAGTTGCCTATCACCAGATGATTGATCACATCAGGAAAAGCAAGCGTGTTCAGTTGCAAGATGATTTCTCTCAGGATATGCGGGAGGAAAGGGTTGTTTCACCGGGGTCAAAAAGGGAACTGGAGGCGGCCCTTCAAAGACTTACCCCACTGCAAAAGTCACTTATACTTTTGAAAGATTATGAAGGATATTCCTATGATGAAATCGGAAAAATAACTGCCCTCAATGCCAGCCAGGTCAAGGTGTATCTCCATCGTGCCAGGATCTTGCTGAGGGACATTGTTGGAAGTCCTGAAAATATTTTATAACCATGATTGATTTAAAAAATTACGAAGAGTGGTTTCTTTTGTATGCAGACAATGAGTTGTCTGCATCAGAAAAGCAGTCTGTCATGGCTTTTATAAAGCTGTATCCGGAGCTGAATCCTGAGATGGAACGATTGTTATCGCTTAAATATCATCCTGATAAGCAGCTATCATTTCCAGATAAAACTATCCTTTTCAGGGTTGAGGAAGATGAAGCAGCTTTATTTACTTTCAGTCCAGACCACAACATCGTTTACCCGAATAAATCCTCACTTTACAGGCATTTGCCGGTAAAACGGATGGGCTGGATGAAACCACTTGCAGTTGCTGCATCTTTATTGTTTATGATTGGCATGTTTTGGTGGACTATGCAGATGAATGGGGATGCGGAGCAATTGAGGGGTTATTCTCAGGGTACTGGTGCAGCAGCACCCCTTTCTTCAGAAAATCCTGTAAAGGATATCAAAGTGCAAATTGACCACAACAGGCATATTTTAGCCAACCAAAACACACACAAGGCGGGCAAATTTGAAAATAGTGTCACTGAACAGAATGTTGTTCAGGTTTCATCTGAAAGCCAGGAAATAGTAAGCTCAATTCATTCGGCTGAACCCGTGATTAGCCTTTCATCAGAGCAACAGTCTGTTTCCGTTCAGTCAAATCTGTCTCCTGAGTTAGTTGAGGCTGCCCGTTTAAGGTTGTCTTCACCCATTCACGCTGAACCTTTTCAGGCTGGATTAACCGAAGCAGCGGTAAATCCGGTAAATACAGCGCTGTTGATAGAAGATGCTGTAAAAGATGAGGAACAAAATATTTTCAGGGGTCTTATCAGAAGACTAAATAGGGTTATTCATGATGAAACTGATGAGCCTGATCGCAAATTCATTCAGGTTGCCAACTTTCAGATACCGGTTAAAAATTAAACTTACATTCAACAATTTAATAAACAGTATGAAAATTTCTGTATTGGGATTCTTATCCCTCATTGCAACAACTGCTGCAACTGCTCAGCAGGATACTACAGGTGTGAAAAAAGGTACCGATGTCATCAAAATCGGGAATATGACAGTTATGAAAACTTCTGCCGATACTACTAAGCCAGGTGATTCAACAAAGGCTGCGCAAGACACCATCAAAATTGGTCCTGATCTGGTAGTCATTGGTAAAGGCATTTCTGAGGGACTCGAAAAGATAGGTAAAGCAATTGGCGATGTTGATTTCAGTAAGCTAGGTGAAATCAAAAAGGAAATCCTGAAAAAGAAAAAACCCAAGAAAGTTTCCACCAACTGGTTTGTTTATGATATTGGATTTGCCGGCTACAATGACATTACCAACTACAATACACCCGATGCTCAAAATTTCCTGAGGAATCAGACAAGCGGTGTTCCGGCAGGTGAAAGTGACTATGCATTGAGGACTACTCGACTCTCCAATTTCAACCTCTGGTTTTTCATGCAGCGGGTGAGTCTGATTGCCAGTGTACTAAACATCAAATACGGATTTGGTATTGAAAGCAATAATTATTTTTACAAAACAGGGATAACCTATGTGGATGGAGCTGATGTTTATACTACAAGAAGTTCGCAAACATTTTCAAAAAATAAATTGGTGGCCAATTATTTAACCGTTCCCC
>JBDLTO010000111.1:0-4190 GCA_039805815.1 Bacteroidota bacterium
CAACGGGTATGAATCGCCCATCGGAGTTTTCCATTTTCCTTACTGGAGCATACAGTCCGCCTCCTAGAACCAACATAGGCAATCTTCGTAACCGTGGTGTTGAAGTAGATTTGTCTTGGAAAGACAGGATTGGTAAAGTTCAGTACGGATTGAACATGAACGCATCATACAACAATACAAATCTGGAGAAATGGAATCAGCAGTTGTTGCGTGGAAATATTTTCCTAAATATGCCCTATCAGTTTTTATACAGTTATGAAGACATGGGTATAGCTCAGAGTTGGGCTCAGATTTATAATACTACACCACAAGGTGCTGCTCCCGGGGATATCCTCTTGAAAGACCTTAACGGAGATGGCCGGATTACTGCAGATGACCGCAAAGCATATCCCAAATTGCAGCAAGAGCGACCAACTACAACTTTTGCTTTAAATGCATTTGTGGCTTACAAGGGTTTTGATTTCACAGTTTTTGTGCAAGGGGCCTCAGGAAGAAAGGATTACTGGTTGAATATCTACAACAACACCAACTTCAATAATGCACGTTATGCAGCATCATGGGATCACTTGAATAAGCCCTGGTCTTGGGATAACAGAGCTGGCCTCTGGCCACGACTTGGAGGCAGCGGAAACAACCGCCAGTCTTCAACTTTTTGGCTTGATGACATGACTTATCTGCGTGCAAAAAACATTCAACTGGGTTACACTATTCCAGGAAAGGCGCTTGCGAGATTAGGTGTAACAAACCTGAGGATAGTTGGCACTGCAGAAAATATTGGAACACTTACAGCCTATCGTGGTTTAGATCCTGAAAAACAGGGTGACGATAACAATGTATACCCAATCAACAAGTCATATTCAATTGCCGTCAACCTTAGCTTCTAAAATTTGCACAATGAAAAAAATGATGAATAATATAAAAAGATTTGGCAGTATCCTGCTTGCATTGTGGGTACTTGGCTTGTCTTCCTGTAAGAAAGAGTTGCTCGACAGGGTACCAACAGGTGAGCTGGCCTCTGAAGTTTTCTGGAAAACGGAAGCAGATGCAACTATCGCACTGATGTCATCTTACGCGGCAGCAAGAGCTGTATTTGACCGGGATTATTATTTCGAAGGACATGGCGAATATACAAGGGTCCGGGGTACAAGTGCTACAAGTGGTAGTATCCTCCGCGGTGATGCTTATCAGGGTGCAAACTACGATCCTTCAGGATATGGTGGAAGTTTCGATAAATACTTCAGGTACCTGTATGGCTCTGTAACAAGAGCTAACTATGTGATAGAAAATATCACTTTAAAAATGTTGCCAACAGCTACCGGCGCAACTTTGACCAATCTAGAAACAATCTTAGGTGAGGCCAGGCTTTTGAGGGGTATGACTTACTTCAGACTTATCTCAATGTGGGGAGATGTTCCTTATATAGGTAAAATCATTTACGACAACAATGAAGTGAAGAATGTTGAAAGAATGCCAATACAGCAAGTTAAGGATTCTATTATGGCAGATTTTGACTACGCCGTAGCCAAATTGCCAGCCAAATCTGCCGGATTAGGAAGAGCTGCCAAACCTGCTGCCCTGGCTTTCAGGGGTAAGCTTAATCTTTACTGGGGAAGCTGGAAAAAGAATGGCTGGCCTGAACTGTAAGGTTTTCAACAAAATCCAAGTGAAGCCACTGCCGCTTTTACTGCTGCTGCCAATGATTTCAAATCTGTGGTAAATGATTTTGGTCTTACACTTTACAAAAACGGAGATCCCGGTCAAATTGATGCTTTGGGAAAAGCAGACATTCTTCCTAATTACTATGAGCTTTTTACACCCAAAGCCAATGGTAATCCTGAAATGATTATGGTCTTTACCCATAGTGGAACACCTACAAATCCATCACAGGGTGAAGAGTTGATGCGCGACTTCTCCGGAAGAACAGTAGAAGGTTCCCAATGCTGGGCAGCGCCACGTTATGAGATTGCAGACCGATATCAGTTGACTACTACCGGTGATTTTGCTCCCAAGATGGTACAATTAAACCCAACAACAAATCCCGCTGCAAGAACAACTTTGAACTCTGCCGTAAATCCCAACACATACGCAAACAGGGATTATCGGATGAAGTCGAGTATCATGTGGGATTATGAGCAGTGCATCGGATTGACCGCGCTTAAGTCTACCGGATTCTCTCCATTCATATACCAGACTTGGGCTGCAAATATTACACTCAATGGCGTAAAATATATAACCTACAATACGGATGGTTCTAACTCAGGGTATGTTTTCAGAAAGTTTGTAAGGAATTATGAAGGCCTTGGACGTTCAGAAGGTGATTATGCATTTCCTGTGATGCGTCTGGCTGATGTTTTCCTGATGTATGCTGAAGCTTCAAATGAAGTAAGTGGTCCTTTGGCTGATGCAGTAGCATTGGTAAACAGAGTAAGGGCAAGGGGTGCTTTGCCTGCATTGGCGCCGGCAAAATATGCCAGCAAGCAAGATTTTTTCAATGCTATTGAACAAGAGAGAATTATTGAACTGGTTGCTGAGGGGCATCGTGGTTTTGATTTACGCAGATGGAGGGCTATTGAAAAAGTTTGGGGTGGTCCAGGTGGACCGGGAGTTTGGAGGCAGGATACATGGGGAGCCAACCAACAGCGCTACTATCAGAACACCATTGACAGGGTTTATCAGCAAAATTATATATTCAGAATTCCGCCAACAGAGCGTGATCTGAATCCTAAGCTGACACAGAATATCCCCTGGAGATAATCACCTGGATGAAGCTTTATTGAAAACCGTAAAAAGAGATTTAATGACAAGAATTTATAAGACACTAATTGCCATCATATCAATTACAGTAATTGCCGTGAGTTGTTCAAAAGATGTTCCTGTGGATGAAGACGGACTTCTAATCACTGAGCGTCAGGAATGTTTTGTTAGTAATTTTGAACTGCTTGGTTCAGACTTTGTAACCGTAAGAGCTGCGGTTCCGGTTATTGATACAACTGCACAAACTATAAGTGTTACTGTGCTTTTTGGCACAGACCTTAAAAATGTGTATCCGCAATTTACATTAGCTACTGATTGTAAGCTGGATCCCAAAGTAACTGGAAGAACAGATCTATCTGATTTGGCAAATCCCAAGAAGTATACTGTTGTTTCCGGGAATCGGAAAATCAGGAAAGAATACAGTCTGAATATTAAATTCCAATAACCAAAACTTTCTAAAACACTAAAGATGCGTTTCATCAAAAAAAATATAGCAGTTCTGGTTGTTTTTTCAACTTTACTATTTTCTTCTTGTGAGAAAGAAGCATACGTTATACCAGATCCTGTTTCGGATTTGACCAACGACTGCATTAAACGTACTATTGGTCCAAATATAGTAAGTCTTCCTATTGAGTTCGCCTACGCAATGGCTATCCCCAAAAGCAAAGGTAAATTGGTATCCGCTCAGGTTGAAGCTTCAATTGCAGGCGCAACAGGAACCTACCTGGAACACAGGTCTTTTTATACCAATACCAGTGGTGTAGACGTGCCGGTGACAGTTGGTACGCCGTCCTCTAACGAAGGTAAAGCAACAAAGGTTTCCTTTTCTGTTGATACAACGGCAGCTACGCTTCGTTACTTTTATGTTATTCCAGAGGAAGCACGTGGACAGTCAGTTACGTTTACTTTTACAGCTACCAGCAGCAATGGTCAGTCTGTATCCTACAAAATGGGGCCATATACAATAGCCAAAATGAGTATTAAGAAAAATATTGCAGTATCAAATGGTAATCTTGCCTACATCTCTATTGAAAATATGGTTGCCTACAATGCAGCTGAAGCAGCCGCAAATGCCAGTAAAGTTGATCTGGTTTATTTATACAGAGCTACTCCTACAACTTTTACGCATGCCTTGGTTTCACCAGGTGCTGAGTCTGCTTACCTCCCGGGTGTGACTTTGCCATCAGGAGTTAACCGCAGCTCAAAAGTTCGAAAGGTATTTAATCTGCAAGACAGAAACCTGGCTAACCTCCAGTTTGGTATATATGTGGATGACAAGGATTTGCAGGAGGTGGATCTTACTGACGCTCCAAACTATGCCTTGGGATTGCGCGCTGAAGCGGGTACCTGGGTGGAAACAGCGGATAAAAAGTATAAGGCGTATATATTCGTGAATTCTGTAAATGCCAATGGCAGTGCCGTTATCAGCTTGCTCA
>JBDLTO010000112.1:0-8994 GCA_039805815.1 Bacteroidota bacterium
CACGGCGTCATTGAAATCGTTGCGGGATACTTTGATCCTGTTTTCAGTTCCTTCAAGCTGAGCCTGGAGGTCGCGGAAAGCTTCTGTGGCTTTGAGTTCAGGATATTTTTCAACTGTTACCAGTAAGCGGCCGATGGCGCCACTGAGTGCACCCTGTGCTTTTTGGAATTCAGCGATTTTTTCCGGACTCAGGTTGGTTGGATCAATGGTTGTTTGGGTGGCTTTGGCACGGGCTTCAATCACCCCGGTAAGGGTTTCCTGCTCGAAGTTGGCAGCGCCTTTAACGGTGTTTACCAAATTGGGGATCAGGTCTGCACGGCGCTGGTAGTCACTTTCCACATTGGCCCATTTGGCTTTCACCTCCTGGTCTTTTTGAACCAGGCCGTTATAACCGCTGCAACTGCAGCCACCAAGCAAAAGAATAAAACCCAGAATCGAAATCAGAACAATGTTACGTGTGCTCATTTTTATTGTGTTATATAGTACAAAGGTACGAAAAAGCCCCAAAGTCATGTAAACCTTGGGGCGATGTGCATCCGGAAAGGATGAATGGTTATTTTTTGATAGCAGCGATACCAGGAAGTTCTTTTCCTTCAAAGAATTCGAGCATGGCGCCCCCGCCGGTAGACACATAGCTTACTTTGTCGTTGAATCCGAACTGGTTGACGGCAGCAACGCTGTCTCCGCCACCTACCAAAGAAAAAGCACCAGTCTGTGTTGCTTCTGCAACGGCTTCGGCTATGGCTTTGGTGCCGGCCTGGAATTTCTCCATCTCAAAAACACCCATTGGACCATTCCAAAGAATGGTTTTGCTGCGTAAGATAACTTCCCTGAAGTCTGCACGGGCTTGGGTGCCAATGTCCAATCCCATCCAACCTGCAGGTATATTACCGCTTTCGCAGTTGGATGTTTGTGCATCAGCAGCAAATTTGTCGGCAATGGTACTATCAATAGGCAGGTGTATGTTTACCCCTTTAGCTTTGGCCTTTTCAAGCAGTTCAGCTGCCAGTGGAAGACGGTCTTCTTCACACAAGGAGTTACCAATTGCTTTTCCTTGCGTTTTCCAAAAAGTATAAGCCATCCCACCGCCGATGATGATATCGGTAGCTTTTTCGAGCAGGTTTTCGATGATCAGGATTTTGTCAGAAACTTTTGCGCCTCCGATGATGGCGGTGAAGGGCCGTTCAGATTGGAGCAGCACTTTTTCAGCACTGGCTACTTCACCTTCCATGAGGAGTCCGAACATTTTCTTGTCACCATCGATGAAGTCAGCTATTACAGCTGTGGAAGCATGAGCCCTGTGGGCAGTGCCGAAGGCGTCGTTGACATAAACATGACCAAGCTTGCTCAGTTTTTCAGCAAAAACCATATCACCTTTTTCTTCTTCCTTGTGGAAGCGAAGATTTTCGAGAAGCAAAACGTCTCCGGCTTCCAACAGGTCGGCAGCTTTTTGTGCCGGTTCTCCAATGCAATCAGATGCAAAAAATACTTCGTGCTGATCTCCTACGAGCTTTTGCAGGTGAGGAACCAGGTGGGAGAGGGAATATTTGTTGGTCGGACCATCCTTGGGTCTACCCAGGTGACTCATCAGGATGACGGACCCGCCATCGGCGAGGATTTTTTGGATGGTGGGGATGGCTGCTTGCATGCGGGTGTCATCGGTTACCTGAAACTGGTCGTTTAAGGGCACGTTGAAATCAACGCGGACAAGAACTTTTTTGCCACCGAAATTGAAATTACTGAATTGCGTCATGGTAAGATTTTAAAAAGAAACCCGGCAGTTTTGCTGCCGGGTTAAAATATTGAATGTGATTACTTGGAGATCAGCTGAGCAAAGTAGTTCACCGTTCTCACAAGCTGACTTACGTAGCTCATTTCATTGTCGTACCAGCTTACTGTTCTAACAAGCTGACTATCGCCTACGGTTTGCACTTTGGTTTGTGTGGCATCAAAAAGTGATCCGAAGCGGATACCGATTACATCGCCAGAAACGATTTCATCTTCTGTATAGCCATAGCTTTCATTGGCTGCCGCTTTCATGGCTGCATTGATCTCTTCAGCGCTGGTCTTTTTGGCAAGCATTACTGTTAGTTCTGTCAATGAGCCGGTAAGTGTTGGCACACGTTGAGCAGTTCCGTCCAGCTTACCTTTCAGGCTTGGCAGAACCAAGCCGATTGCCTTGGCAGCTCCGGTGCTGTTTGGTACTATATTTTGGGCAGCTGCACGAGCACGGCGGAGATCACCTTTGGGGTGCGGGGCATCTTGTGTATTCTGGTCGTTGGTGTAGGCGTGAACGGTGGTCATCAGGCCGGTAAGGATACCGAATTGCTCTTCCAGAACTTTAGCCATTGGAGCGAGGCAGTTAGTGGTGCAGGAGGCACAGCTGATGATGGTTTCAGAGCCATCCAGGATTTCGTGGTTGGTGTTGAAAACAATTGTTTTCAGGTCTCCGGTAGCAGGTGCAGAGATAACTACTTTTTTTGCACCAGCGGTAAGGTGTGCAGCGGCTTTGTCTTTGTCTGTAAAGAAGCCAGTACATTCCAGCACAACGTCAACATCATGGTTGCCCCATGGAATCTGGGCAGGGTCACGTTGGGCGTAGATTTTTACTTCATGCCCATTGACAATGATTGAGTTGTCTGTTGAGGTCACTTCCTGCTCAAAGCGGCCTTGGGCAGTATCATATTTGAGGAGGTGGGCAAGCACTTTTGGGCTGGTCAGGTCATTGATGGCAACGATGTCGATGCCTTCCATGTTGAAAATTTGACGGTAAACGAGGCGGCCGATTCTTCCGAAACCGTTGATAGCTACTTTAACTGTACTCATGTTTGATTGCTTTAGTGTCTTAAAAGAGAGGCGAAGTTAAGAAGTATTCATATTTTTTTTGTCATATTTCCATAAGAACTTATATTTGCACTCCCGAACGATAAACGGCCCGTTGGTCAATCGGTTAAGACGCCTCCCTTTCACGGAGGAATGAGGGGTTCGATTCCCCTACGGGCTACAAAAGTAAAACGCTGAAATGCACTTCTAACAAGGATTTCAGCGTTTTTTTTTATTCCCAAAATTTGCCAACCGTGGCGGATACCCGAGTGGATTCTTTCAAAAATCAATTGTTTTAATGCCTATTGGCTGAAATTTCATATCAGCCAAGAAGATAAGGTTGCAATACACTCTTTCAAGCAGTTAATGCAAAAAGTATATCATCCAAAAATTGAATTGGATAGATTCTGCTTTTTCAATTAATTTTTATTAGGCAACGAAAATACCATTACAGAGCCCCCAGGATTTTGTTTAGTTCCTCCTACTGATAGTGCTATATATTGTTTACCCTTAACCATATAAGAGCATACGTTTGCATTATTTACTCCTGGTAAAATTGTTTCCCAAATCAATTTTCCAGTTTTTTTATCATATGCCCATAGCTTTTTGTCTGCAGCACCGCTAATAAAGACAAGACCTCCCGCTGTTACCATCGGTCCGGATCTTGCTAGTAGCCCAGTAAGTGGTCCACCTTTTTCTTGCAGGTTTTCGTCATTCCCAATTGGAATTTGCCATTCATATTCTCCAGTAGAAAGATTTAATGCATTCAATGTTGCCCAAGGACCTTTCATCGCAGGTTTACCTTTAGAATCACTCCAAGTTGCATAGGCAGTAGTATTCATATATCGCTCAGGATTTGTTCCTGTCTTTGTTTGTTGAGGTGTTTCAATTCCTGCATTTTTCTTTTCCAATATATAGGACAAAATAGCATTTTCTTCACTTGCAGTTATGACTCCTTTAAAACCAGGCATCGCTCCACTTCCTTTCCGAATCTTTTCTAAAATTTCTTTATCTTTTTTTCTGTCTTTCAAACCTATCAATGAAGGGAAAGTTGGTGGAATTCCATTTCTTTCAGCGCCATGACATGAAGCACAGTGTTTAAGGTAAGTAACTCTGCCACTTTCAAATGTGGTATTATTCCTTGCAATAAATGTTTTATTTGCATCAACAATTGTCTGAATTTCAGGAAGATTATGACCTCGTAAATAAAGCATATTGGTATTAGGGTCATATGCGGCTCCGCCCCAATTAATTCCTCCTCTTGTTGCAGGCAGTGAAATCGAACCTTTAAGATCAGGAGGGGTAAATAACCCTTCATACCTTACTGATCTGAACTTATTTAAAATTTCTTCATGACTTTCTGGAGAATAATTTGTCAAGTCATCTTCTGTCATGAATTGTTTTACAAACGCCTTTGGTTTGATTGGAAATGGCTGAGTTGGGAAGGTGACTTCACCAGGAATATTTGAGGTAGGCACCTTTCTCTCCTCTACTGGGAATAAGGGTTTTCCAGTTAAACGATCTAAAACAAAAATAAATCCATGTTTTGTTGCTTGAGCAACTGCATCTATATTTTTGCCATCTTTTTTAATTGTCACCAGGTTTGGCGGACATGGTAAATCGTAATCCCATATATCATGATGAACTGTTTGAAAATGCCACTTATATCTGCCTGTTGCTGCATCCAATGCTAATACGCAGTTGCCAAATAAATTTGCTCCAATTCTATCTGCTCCGTAAAAATCATAAGTGGGTGATCCTAATGCTAAAAAGACCATTCCTCTTTTTTTATCAATACTCATACCTGCCCAACAGTTTACTCCTCCAGCATATTTGTAAGCGTCTTTTGGCCAACTTTCATACCCTATTTCACCCGGATGAGGTATTGTATGAAATGTCCAAACTAATTTTCCTGTTCTTACATTATACGCTCTAATATATCCTGGTGCTGCACCATAAAAGTCTGGTAATCTGGATCCAATAATTATTAAGTCCTTAAATATACTTCCCGGAGTAGTTAATGTTACTGATATTTTTTCTGGGTTATCTCGCACTCCGACATTAAGATTGACTTTTCCATTTGTACCAAATGATTTTATTAATTTACCTGTCTTAGCATTAATAGCCAATAAATAATTACCTGCAGAATATAATATTCTCTTGTCTTCTCCATTTGCCCAGTAGGTAACACCTCTGCTTGCGGCTGTTGGTTCTCCTTCATCTAAGGCATTGAATCCCCATATTTTTTCTCCATTTTGTGCATTTAATGCATAAACCCATTGTTTACCTGAATTTACATACATTACACCATCGATTATTATTGGATTACTTTGACTTGAACTGGGTGGATCCCCTTCTGGAACATCTTTGATTTGAAAAGTCCAAGCATTTTGAAGTCTGGTAACATTTGAAATGTTAATCTGGTCAAATGGGGAATAACTGGTGCTTTTTTCATCAGCTTTATAAACGCCCCATCCATTGTCTTCAGACTTCTGTTCTTGCCAGGATGTTGAAAATAGTGAAATTGATAAAACGAAAAAGATGACAATTCTAAAAGAATTACGTTTGAAGTAATATTTCATGGTAATCATTATTAGCTAATTGATGAAGTTATTAATTGAGCTCAGCATAATTTAAAATTAAACTGATATGTTCCTCGGTTATATTCTAATTCAAACCCCATTGCATTTCATGTCTATTGACCATCATGGGGGCAGTTAAGCTCCAAGTCTGGTATGGTTGGCAACAAATCAGTAAAACTGGTAGAAATATCAGTAATACATATAATTGCTCCTCGTCTAACAAGCCGACCTTTAAAAGACATTCAAAAAATAAATGCATGAAAAATTTAATCATCGGTATTCTGATTCTGGTTTTGTATGTTCAACAGGTTAATGCCCAACAAAAAAACACAATTAATCCAGCAGAGAAGGAGATTGTGGAATTGTCTAAGCAAAAGTGGGACTGGATGTCTGAAAAAAATGCTGATTCCCTCTCTGTTTTATTTGATGCCAAATGTGATTTTGTACATATGGGTGGCACATGGGGTAAAGAGAGAGAGATTGACATTATTAAAGGTGGGTTCATTTGGTACAAAAAAGCGGTTGTTTACAGCACTGCAGTTAAATTTTATGGCAATACTGCTGTAATTTTAAGTGATATTGATTTGGTTGCCGTAGTAGGAACCAGAGACGCCATCAATCCATTCATGGTTACAGAAGTGTTTATCAAAGAGAATGGCAGTTGGAAATTAGGACAACTGACTTTTTCCCATCTCTCAAGACCTCTCAAGCTCGACGCCAATTCAAAATAAATGTTATAGTCCAGCATATTCTTTATCGGTAACAGGCATAAGCCAAACCACTGGTCCTTTACCGGGGTTTGTTCCGATGGCAACATGGGTCATTTCACTTTCGGGTGAGGCGCCATGCCAATGTTGAATATTGGGGGGGCATTGGATTACATCCCCCTTTTGAATTTTTTTGATAGGCATTCCTCTTTCCTGATACAACCCAAAGCCAGAAAGAACAAGCAGTATCTGTCCACCTGGATGATAATGCCAATGGGTTCTGGCTTTGGGTTCAAAACGAACGTTTCCTGCATAGATATTGTAAGTAGTGTCGTTGCTGAACAATGGATACAACCATGCAGTACCCGTGAAATTGCCCGACTTGACGATTTCACCTTTGGGAAATACGGCATTTGAAGATGTGGAATAAGATGCAATGGTTTGCCTGTTCAGTAGTTCATCTAAGGTTTTTCTGCTGCTTACATAGGCATCATCACCAAGCAGTATTTTAATGATCTCTGTAAAGGCATATAGCTTTTCTGGATTTATGCCTTGATTGATGCAGATTCCATAATGACTTTTTAACATGGGCTCAGCATTACCTAGGCTGCTGATGATAGAGATAGTTACCCATTCCCGTTCAGCATATGTCAAGACGTCCCGGTCAAAAATATCCGCGAATAAATGCTCTTTCAGGAAAACATCGATGACCGGAGCAAATGCTCCATATCCTGCTGAAGGCTTAGTCTGGCTGCTCTTTGTAAGTTTTCCCAAGGTAACTCTTCCTCTATCATATTTAGAAAGCGTGTCCTTGATTGGCGTTGCATCATTGCCCATTGGATCCTGAATGCCCTTGGATTTTCTTTCATCAACAACTTGCATCAATGTTTGCAAACCTCGGATACTTCTGGGAAAACCACAATAAGCATAGGAATGGACTTGGATTTCTTTAATTTGATTGATTGTGAGACCAGATTCCAATCCTGTTGCTATCTCTTTTTGTAGTCTGCTCAGATCACCTTTTCCTGTTAAAGCAGCAATAGCGATGATGCTTTTTTCTTTATTTGATAAAAGACTATCCATGGTTACGTGAGCAGATACTGTATTAAAAGCAATCAATGTTATTGCTAATAAAATGCACTGTTTCAATTTTGTCGCCATTGCTAATGGTTTGATTGTTGTCGTTACACTTTCTTTTCTGCACATCTAAAACCTTAGACTCCTGATTTCTGAAGCTTTCGGAATTTTACCTCTTTTTCAATCACGTCCAACCTGGCTTTTTTAGGATCCGGTTTTCTAACGGCTTTTCCATCCGACTGCAGTTCCAAAATTTCATTGGTCTTTGGTTGGTATCTTGGCCAATTTGGAACTTGGTTGCCGTTCGGATTTCCGGTTTTGGCAAAGTTAACCCAGTATTGGTGCATGACTTCAGCAACTCCCTTATCGTTTTGTGTCACGGTTAAATTTCCTCTTCTCGATTCCAATGTGTTAAAGACAAAAGGAATTTCAGAGCCATGGGGCGCTCCAAAGCGCAACCTGTTTCTCAAAGAGTCTGATACATAGGAAAAAAGATAGATGTAGGCTGGTGTATTGTTTCGTGCAAACGCAGCTGCTGTAAATCTTGCTGGCTCAGCCCAAACTTTGTCTGTATTAACCATAGTGAGTAGCTCAGGTAGTTCTTTTTTTCCATCCGGATCATAGGCAGCAATGGCTTCTTCTTTGAGTGAGCCAAACATGGACAACAATTCATCTTTGGATGCAGCATTCACAAAACCCGCAGGAACTTCGGCACTATTGGATCCAATGATGATAGGGATCTTGGGTTGCTTGCCTGCACGATAAATGGCTTCAGCAGTTTCTACAACCAGTTTACCATCTAAAATGGGACCGGGGTATATTCGTTTGCCATTCGGACCATCATTTTCCTCTCCGCCGTCTACAATTTCAGCTGTTGTCAGAGCCCTGAGTTTTGCCAAAGCCAACTCATCTGTCCCTTCGATGCCATGCCTACGAGCAAAATTGATGCCAATTTGTTCTGCAGAAATAGGGTAGAAAGGATCAGCATTTTCTTTATTGATGGGACGGCCTGTCAGAACTCCATCTCTTCCTCCTGATGATTCCAAAATGGCTTTTTGAAACAATCCTTTTGCAGATGGTATGGTGATCAATGAATGCACAGAAACTCCTCCTGCTGATTCTCCAAAAATGGTTACATTTTTTGGGTCTCCTCCAAAGGCACCAATATTTTTCTGAATCCAATCCAGGGCAGCAATTTGGTCCATGAATGCATAATTGCTCTTATATTCTTCAGGACGTTCTGCACTCAATGCGGGAAATGCAAAAAAGCCCAATCTGCCAAGTCTGTAATTAATCGTAACTAGCATCACTCCTTGTTTTGCAAAGGATGATCCGGATGACTCATTTGATGAACCACTTCCGCCAACAAAACCTCCCCCATGAATCCAAACCATTACAGGAAGTTTTTGATTGGTTTTGGTTCCAGCTGGTCTCCAGATATTCAGGTATAAACAATCTTCTGAGGATCCTTCTGCTATGGTTCCCGGTTTACGTGGCCATCCTGCTTGTGCACAATTGAATCCAAGTTTCGTTGCATCTCTTTCTCCCTCCCAGGCCTTGACCGGTTGAGGAGGACGCCAGCGAAATTCACCAACAGGAGGTGCCGCAAATGGGATTCCTTTGAATATTTCTATACTGCCTTCTTGCAGGCCCCGCAATTTTCCATACCGGGTTTGAACGACCAGAGCATCCTTGGATTGCGCAGTGCTTGTTGAATAGGTAAATAGCGCAAACGCAATGGTAAATAAGAAGAAGATTGATTTTTTCATTTTTTAATTTTTGTGGACGCTTTATGGGATTTATTT
>JBDLTO010000113.1:0-11077 GCA_039805815.1 Bacteroidota bacterium
ACCATTGATTTGTCGCTTCTTTCCCGTTCAAGCCTTGCACAGGAAATCATCATTACCTCCAAAAAGCGAGATGCGAATGTCAAAAATGCACAAATGGGGCAGATTGACTTGAATATGAATCGGATGAAATCATTGCCGGTGATTTTTGGAGAAATAGACCCATTGAAGACGCTTCAGCTCTTTCCAGGTGTAACAAATGCAGGTGAGGGCAACAGCGGATTGTATGTAAGGGGAGGAGGACCTGACCAAAACCTTATTTTGCTTGACGACGCCATAGTTTACAATACCGGTCACTTATTTGGATTTTTTTCCATATTCAACGGAGATGCTATCAAAAATACTACACTTATCAAAGGAGGAATGCCGGCTCAATATGGTGGAAGACTTTCTTCTGTTCTGGATATATCAATGAAGGATGGTAATCTAAAGAAGTTTCAGGCTGAGGGTGGCATTGGGAGCATATCATCCAGACTTTCGCTTCAAGGTCCAGTCATCAAGGATAAGGCATCCTTTATTATATCGGGTAGAAGAACATATATAGATGCCCTCGTAAAGCCTTTTATTAAGAAAGGAAGTCAGTTTGACGGATCTGGTTACTTTTTCTATGACCTGAATGCTAAGTTCAACTACAAGTTTTCGAATAAGGACAGGCTTTATATCAGTGGCTACTTTGGTAGGGATGTATTCAATTTTGTCAATAACGAAAGGGAATTCAATACCAATATTCCGTGGGGAAATTCAACTGTAACAGCTCGTTGGAACCATGTTTTCAATAAGAAATTATTTGTAAATACAACACTTGTCTATAACGACTATGATTTTGCCTTGAATGCTTTACAGAATAACTTCAACTTTTCGCTTAAAAGCGGTATCAGAGACCTTAACCTGAAATCTGATTTTGACCACTACCTTACTCCTGAACACAAATTGAGGTATGGTTTTCAATATACTTTTCACAGGTTATCTCCTTCAGTGATATCAGGTGCACAAGATTCTATCGTTTTCGAACCGAATAACGCACAGTTAAAATATGCTCGTGAATCAGCTTTGTATCTTCAGGATGACTGGGAAATTAATGAAAAGCTTAAGTTTAGTTATGGCCTAAGATGGTCTGGCTTTCAACAAGTTGGCCCATACAATAACTATTCGACTGACATAAATGGAACAAGAACCGACAGTACGGTTTTTGGAAGGGGAGATAATGTGAAGTTTTATGCTGGTTTAGAACCCAGGGCTACAATTAGGTATTCACTCACTGAAAGTAGTTCATTCAAAGCTTCTGCATCCAGAAATAGGCAATACCTTCACCTGGTTAGCAATTCCGGTACAACCTTGCCAACTGATGTATGGGTTCCAAGCACGCTAAAAGTAAAACCTCAGTTATCATGGCAATATGCCATGGGCTATTTCAGAAACTTCAACGATAATGAATGGGAAACTTCAATAGAGGTTTATTATAAAACAATGCAAAATCAGATTGAATATAGAGAGGGATTTACACCCTCTATCAAAGACCCGGAAGATGATTTTGTTTTTGGAAAGGGATGGAGCTATGGTGCAGAAATTTTTATTAATAAAACGAAAGGAAAATTTACAGGATGGCTTGGGTATACATTGGCATGGTCAAACAGAAAATTCCCAGACCTGAATAATGGCAACACTTATCCGGCAAAATTTGATCGCAGGCATGATCTCTCTCTTGTCGGAACTTATGAACTGAATACTAAATGGAAGTTCTCTTCGGTTTTTGTGTATGCAACCGGTAACGCAACTTCCTTGCCTGAGAAGTTTTACCTCGTTGAGGGCGTCCTGACACAGCAGTTCAGCCGGATCAACCAATACCGTCTTGCCCCGTACCACAGAATGGATATATCTGCAATTTATACTCCTGTTCCCAAAAAGGTAAGAAAATGGCAAGGGAGTTGGGCATTTAGTATATATAACCTATACAGCCGTAAAAACCCATATTTCTATTACTATGCTCAGGAAGGCAGTGCTTTTGCTGGTACACTCCAAGTGCAAGCTAAACAGGTTTCACTATTTCCTGTTTTACCATCTGTAACCTATAATTTCAAATTTTAATTTCACCTCTTTACTTTAAACCTGATTGCACCACTTGTTTGTTCCGTTGATGAGATATTTATTTCATACCGGGATGTTGATGTGGTTATAATCATAAAAGCTGTATTTGGAGGAATTGTACCAAGACTTTCTGCAAACATGATTAGGTCATATGTATCTTCATCCTCTGAAAGATTGATACTCAAACTGATGGGATTTGCTGTTAGCATTTTTGGAGGAACCAACAGTTTTTCATTCAGGAAGATTGATACAGTGTCTCCGTCTATCTGTCCGTTATCATATATGTCCACTTTAATCAAATCACCAGTTACTTCAATTGTTTTAATAACCTCATAATTGCGTTTGTTGTATTTGTCTTTAGCCTTTTCAGGAATTTGACGTGGCTTTAAATCAGGTGTTTCCTGTAAATTCTTTTGAATACTTTTCTTTTCTTGACTGATAGTTACCGGTATTTTTTGATCTGGTCTGGATAAGTTGGGCTTGGGGGCTTCCGGAATAGGTTTGGATTCGATTGGGGGTGTTTTTAATGGCTTGACTGTTGGCTGATTTGGTTTCGGCAAAATAGGCTTGGTCTGAGCAAGTGGTTTTTTGGGAGCCTGATTTATAGTAGAATTGGGTAAGGTCTTTTTTGGTAATGGCGAAGCAGGCTTTGTTGGTTGACTAGTTTGTTTTGTAACCCCCTCAATGTTTTTTTCAGGTTTATTTGAGGGAGCTGTTCTTTCCAGTTTTTTCCTTTCAAGTTCTGTTTCTCCACTTCCACAATTGCTTTCTTTGATGAAAGGTTTCCATTTTCCCACTAAAATTTCTCTATCCTTTTGCTTCAGATAAGTAAGCTGGTGTGATTGAAGGCAGTTCTCGAAATCAGGAGGTGTATTTGTTTTTACATTCTCTATTTCGTTGACAATCAAAGACTTGCTACCTTTATCATAAGTGCCACTTAATTTACAAATAACAAAATATTGCTTTCCGGAAATCGCAAAATAAGTATAGGAATAGCCTGATATTTTAGTGCCCGCTACTTCAATTTCAAGAACATAATTTGTTTTTCTGCCCAAAGTTTCATCCTGAGATCCAAAACCGCCAATCCATTGACCGCTTAAATTTTGACCACGGGAAACAATTGGTGACAATGAAAAAACAAAGAGAATACCCCAAAGATATCTCTGTAAAAGCTGGGTTGTTGGCATAAATAAAAAAGGAAAAGAGGGTAAATTTCGAATCAAATTTTTAAACTTTTTGGTGTGAATTGCAAATTATTGCCATTTCAACACGACCTTACCCAATACTTCGTTAAATTTGCATTTCAGATTTGAATGATTTACCTGTTTTTTAAATCAATGTATGATAAATATTAAATTCCCGGATGGTGCTGAAAGGTCTTATGAAAATGGAATTTCTCCCCTGGAAATTGCTAAATCAATTTCAGAAGGTCTTGCACGAAAAGTTATCGCTGCCTCAGTTGATGGGGTTGTAAAAGATCTTTCCACCCCTTTATCAAGTGATGTAGCCATTAAATTGCATACCTGGGATGATGCTGAAGGTAAATCTACATTCTGGCATTCATCTGCTCATATTCTTGCTGAGGCAGTAGAAGCCATTTTTCCGGGTGTAAAATTTTGGGTTGGACCTGCAATCGATAAGGGATTCTACTATGACATGGATTTGGGTGGAAAAAGTATCTCAGAGGAAGAATTGTTATCACTTGAAAAGAGAATGGCTGAGTTAGCCAGAAAAAACAATGTTTTCATTCGCAAAGAAATTTCCAAGGCTGATGCAACAGCTTATTTTGAGGAAAAAGGCGATGAATATAAGCTCGATTTATTGTCTGGTTTGCCTGATGGTGAAATCACTTTCTACACACAGGGAGAATTTACAGACCTTTGTCGTGGTCCGCATATTCCGCATACCGGTATTGTTAAGGCCATTAAACTTACTTCCATAGCTGGTGCATATTGGAAAGGTGATGAAAAAAATAAGCAGCTTACACGCATCTATGGCATTAGCTTTCCGAGTCAGAAGGAGCTGGATGAGCACATGCAGATGTTGGAAGAGGCCAAAAAGAGAGACCACCGAAAATTGGGAAAAGAATTGGGAATATTCACTTTTGATGATGATGTTGGACCTGGTCTTCCACTCTGGATGCCTAATGGAACTATCGTAATCGAAGAGTTGGAAAAGCTCGCTAAAGAAACCGAACAGGCTGCTGGATATAAGCGGGTAGTAACTCCACATATTGCCAAGGAAAGTATGTACCTCACAAGCGGTCATCTTCCTTATTATCAGGATAGTATGTATCCACCAATGGAACTTGAAGGAGTGAAATACTACTTGAAGGCCATGAATTGTCCACACCACCACAAAATATTTTCTGCAGAAAGCAGGAGTTACAAAGATTTACCACTCAGACTTGCTGAATATGGTACCTGCTACAGATATGAGCAGAGTGGTGAGTTGTTCGGATTGATGAGAGTTCGGTGTTTACATATGAACGATGCACACATTTACTGTGCAAAAGAGGATTTTGCACAGGAGTTCAGAGCAGTTAATGATATGTACATTAAGTATTTCAAGATTTTTGGTATCGAGAAATATGTAATGAGGCTCAGTTTGCATGATCCAGCTAAGCTCGGACAGAAATACATCAATGAACCCGAATTGTGGCAGGAAACTGAGGCTATGGTAAGGGAAGTGTTAATTGAATCCAATATTCCATTTGTTGAGGTACAGGATGAGGGAGCCTTTTATGGTCCTAAAATTGATGTCCAAATCTGGAGTGCAATAGGGAGGGAGTTTACACTTGCTACCAATCAGGTTGACTTTGCACAGGGCAGAAGGTTTAACCTGCAGTATACCAATAAAGAGAATCATGCTGAAACCCCACTCATCATTCACAGGGCACCATTAGGTACACATGAGCGTTTCATAGGGTTTCTGCTGGAACATTATGCAGGAAAGTTCCCATTATGGTTGGCGCCGGTACAGGTCAAGGTTCTTCCGATAAGTGATAAATTCAATGACTATGCGCAATCAGTTAACCAACAACTGCTTCATGCAGGAATAAGGTCTGAACTTGATGACAGAGCCGAGAAAATTGGTAAAAAAATCAGGGACACTGAATTGATGAAAGTTCCTTATATGTTGATTATTGGAGAAAAAGAACAAACCGAAAATGCAGTTTCTGTCAGACGACAAGGGAAAGGTGATACAGGAATGTATTCAGTATCAGAAATATTAACTAACTTGACCACTGAAATAAGAGATCGGCAATCCAATTCATAAAAAAAATACAAGAAATGGCACTGCCTGTTGCCGACAGGCGAACCGCAATGTACTATGGCTTTACCTAACAGACCGTTTAACAGACCCAGCGGACCTGGGGGCTTCAAGGGCAAATTTATGCCTAGAAAAGAAGCTGAACACAGGATTAATCATTTTATCAGGGTACCACAAGTCAGACTGGTTGGAGACAATGTTACCATGGGTGTTTATCCTACTCAAGAAGCATTGAAAATGGCACAGCAACTAGAGTTGGATCTTGTGGAAATTTCTCCGCAAGCAGATCCTCCGGTATGCAAAATCATCGACTACAATAAATTCCTCTATGATAAAAAGAGGAAAGAAAAGGAGATGAAGGCTAAAAGTAAATCTGCTGAACTGAAGGAAATTAGATTTACTCCAGGAACTGATGACCATGACTTTGATTTCAAAGCACGTCATGCAGAAAACTTTCTCAAGGAAGGCAATAAGGTCAAAGCATATGTTCAATTCAAAGGACGTGCTATCATGTTCAAGGAAAGAGGTGAACTTGTATTGTTGAAGTTCGCTGAGAGGCTGGCTGAATTCGGTCAGGTTGAAGGATTACCCAAGCTTGAAGGTAAAAGAATGTTAATGGTCATAGCTCCCAAAACACAGAAGAAAAAGAAAGAGGGCGGAGCATCTGAATAAACTGGTTTATCAATTTTTTTAAGCCTGATTTGGATTTCCATTTCAGGCTTTTTTTATATTGATCGGGTTTGGGCATTATTCCATTTACCACTTTTGAGGTACAAGAATGACATGATTAAAATACAGCTCCAATAAAGCAATTCAGAAGCCCATCCCCATGCAATGGACAGGTCAAACTTTTCCATTACAAGGTAAATGTAAATGCAATAAAGCATAATCGTAATTGCTTCTATCATTAGGTTAATTCTTGTATTACCAGTTCCAGTTACACTGTTCAGACAAACTGTTGCAACAGACATAATCAAAATGGCAATAGAAACAACACGTAAAACCGGGATAGCAGCATCCAGATAGGCCACATCTTCATTGAAAAGTAAAAGCAATTCTCTCGGGAAAAACTGAAGTGGGATAAAAATAAGCAAAGTAGATCCGGTACTTAATAAAACTATTCTACCAACAAGTATCATTACCCTTTTACGCATACCTTGTCCAATAATATTGGCTACCATGGTATTGGCTGTAGCGGCAAACGCCCAAATGAATATGCCAAAAAACCCAAAAAGAAGTCGCATAAGCTGACTGATGTCAAGAGCCATGGACCCATCATGAGAAACCAGAATAAAGAAGAACTCCCAGCTAATAATGCTAATTCCATACTGCATTATCAAGGGAGATGACTGGATGAGAATTGTTTTTGTAGTTTCCCAATCAAAATTAAAATTTGAAAAAAGCCCAAAGCGTTTGTTCATGCCCCTCATATTGATCATGACAAAAACCACCAACATGCCAATAAACTCTGCAGAAACTGAGGCATAGGCTGCTCCATTGAAGCCAAGTTCTGGAAAACCCCATCGTCCAAAAATCAAGACATAATCCAAGAAAACATTTGATATGGTTTCCGCCAAAGTGCCCCAGATCAACAATTTACTCTGATTGGTTCCCACGAGCAAACCATTTCTCATCTGGTACAAGTATAAAAATGGTAATCCCCATATTCTGATGTAAAGAAATCCCATTGATTTCTGAAACAAAACCGGATCTGTATTTCTCTCAAAAATAATAGGAGCTACCGTATAAGTTAATAAAATACCCAACAGCGCAATGCATAGGGTTATATAAATGCTTTGCATGAATAGGGTACCTATTTCCTTTTCCCTTTCCTGACCACCCCTTCTTGATATAAGTGCCTGTAAACCATTGTTTAATCCAAATCCAATAGCCGAAAAAATAAGGTAGTAAACGCCAGTAATTCCTGAAGCTCCAATATTACCCGGACCGAGCTGAGCAAGAAAAAAGCTGTTAATCAAAAAATTAAACTGAGGCACAAGGATGGCAAAACTTATCGGTAAAGACATCTGTAATATCTGTCTGTAGCCAATATTAAGTTTCAAAGATTCAGACATAAAAGCTGGTTGCTATATTAATTTTCAGGATTGGTTTGCAAACCTACATCAATAGTTCCACTGAATTGAACATCAAAACCATTAAATTTGCAAATATGGCTTACCCTTTGCTTTCAGAAACATTTTTATTTTCTCTTTCATTGGAGGAGATTTCTGCTTTGCAGGATAAGAAGTTGTGCGTGGAATATGGTCAATATCATCTATCCCTGAGTATAACTAACAAATCAGGAGATGTTTTTTATCATATTGCATTTTATCAGTTTAAAAGCAGACCTGATGTAAGGGTTATTCAAGAAATTCTTACTGAAAATCAAGTTTATAGACAGTCTTTTTCTGATGTCATTCTGGTGCATAATCAAAAAGAGATTGTTTTACTGCCTTCATCAATGTATAAACAAGAGCTTGAGCAAACGCTTCTTGAAACAATTCATGGTGATGTTGAGGCAATGATTATCATGAATGACGATGTTCATCAGTGGGAATTAAACAATATCTACGGATGTAACAAATACCTGTTTGATATGATGCGGGATAAATATCCCCACACCAGAAATAATCACTTCACAACACTTGCCTTAAGGTCAATTTTCAGGAACATCAGGTATGGTAAAGAAAATTGGCTTAAGATTTATTTTTACCCTTCTTCATTGCAAGTTTATGCCTTAAAGGGTGACCAACTTTTGTTGGCACAATCTTTCTACTATGAAACAAAGGAAGATGTAGTCTTTCATTTGCTCAACCTCACCGATAAATTTAACATCGATTTGTCTTCAGCTTTTGTTGAAGTTTCAGGATTAATTGATGAAGAATCTGGTATCTGGAAAGAACTCAATAGGTATGTTTTAAATATTGAATTTGAAAACCCGCCTCAGGCTGCTCTCCAGATGTTAAATATAACAGGTGTGCCCATACATTTTTTAACGCCAATCATGTTAATCGCAAAATGCGTATAATAAGCGGTGAACTGGGCGGAAGAAGAATTTCTCCTCCCAATAATATGCCTTTTACCCGTCCAACAACTGATATTGCCAAAGAGGGACTTTTTAATATTATTGAAAATAATATTGACCTTTCGGGTGTAAAATCACTGGATCTGTTTGGCGGAACTGGTAGTATCAGTTATGAGTTATATTCTAGAGGAGTTAGGGACCTCACTATAGTTGAAAAAGACCCGGCAATGTATGATTTCATTAGTAAATCAGCTAAGCAATTAAAAATTCCTGAACTCAAGGCAGTCAGGTCAGATGTTTTCAAGTATATCCAACAATGCACCGAGAAGTTCAATTTTATTTTTGCTGGTCCACCTTATGCCCTCGGGAATATAGAAGATTTGCCTAAATTCATTTTTTCACGTGAGCTGCTGATTGAAAATGGCTGGTTTGTTTTGGAACACACGCCCAGAAATAACTTTCAGCAAACCCCATTTTTCAGATCTGAACGCAAATACGGTACAACTATTTTTTCCATTTTTGTCAATGCGGTTTCTACTGATTAAATGCCATGACCAAATCGTCCCTCAGGAAAATTTACAGGCAAAAAAGGATGTCGTTATCCGACAGAGAGCTGAATATCATGCAGGATTTGCTGCTCATCAATTTCCAAAAACTTGGTATTCCTGCAATTCATATCGTACATTCATTTATCCCTGCTGTTCAATTCAATGAGCCGAATCCCCATCCGATGCTTGAATGGCTTCAGTTTATAAATCCAGGATTACAAATAGCTCATCCGGTTCTTAATGGCACAGATTATGCGATGAAACACTATTTATGCGATGATGAAACTGTGTATCAGTTGAATAAGTATGGTATTCCGGAGCCACAAAATGGCTTGGAAGTGCAGCCAGATGAAATTGACCTGGCTATAATTCCTTTGCTTGTTTTTGATCAGCAGGGAAACAGGGTAGGATATGGAAAAGGTTATTACGATAGATTCCTTGCAGGATGTAAACCTGAAATGTTAAAAATAGGACTTTCGTTCTTTTCTCCTGTAGAATCTGTTGAGGATGCCGATTTCTTCGATAAAAAGCTCGATTTTTGCATTACACCCGAAAGTGTTTATGCATTTTAACAATATTTATCTTAGATCATTTAGGTTATTTTTATTTCCATTTACATTATTGTATGGAATGGTTGTACAGATTCGAAATTTCTTGTACAACAAAAAAATTATAGAAGGTGTCAGTTTCAACATTCCCATCTTTTCAGTAGGAAACCTAAGTGTAGGAGGAACAGGTAAATCACCTTTGGTTGATTACATGCTCACACTCCTGAAGCAACATTATCCTATAGCAACCATCAGCAGGGGTTATAAAAGAAGGACATCAGGGTATATTTTGGCAGGAGAAAACACAACCGCGATAGAAATCGGTGACGAACCTATGCAGTTTCACCTGAATCACCCTGATGTTGCAATAAGTGTATGTGAAAAAAGGATAGAAGCTGTCCCTGAACTTTTGTTTGACAAACCAGAAACAAAAGTAATTGTATTAGACGATGCATTTCAGCATCGGGAAATCAATGCTGGCGTCCAAATTATCCTAACGGAATACAACAACCTTTATACAAGAGACTTGTTTCTTCCAACAGGAGATCTCAGAGATCAGACATCAAGTGCAAACAGGGCGGATATTATTATTGTTACAAAATGTCCTCCTGATTTAAGCGAACATGGTCGTTTTCTGGTTTTGCAGGAACTAGCTCCCATGCAACATCAACAAGTTTTTTTTACAACAATAAAGTACGGCACTCCTTACCATTTGATTAATGGTTCAACTTATCCATTAACCAAAGACACAGAAGTATTACTTATTTGTGGCATTGCCAATCCCAAACCTTTGACACAGTATATTCATGATGAATCAAAAACATACGACGCACTTTTTTATAATGACCATCACCTCTTTAGTATAGATGATGTCAATGAGATAAAGTATCGTTTTGATAGTATCCTTGAAGGAGAAAAAATAATACTTACAACTGGTAAAGATGCAGTTCGACTGGTGCGTTATAAAGATCAGTTGATGGATATTCCAATATATATATTACCAATAAGTGTTCATTTTTTATTCGGACAGTCTGCTGATTTTGACCAGTTAATACTTCAATATCCACAATCATTTTATTTAAAACAAGAAGATTGTTTTGTAGAGCCCGAAATTCATCAGTAACCTTTTAAATACACCATAATGGGCAGAAAGAACAGTAAGCAGAAAAATAGTAAAGGTGGAAAGAAAAAGGGGGCACAATACAAAGAACAAACCCTGCATAAGGGTAGATTTGAAATAACCCGCTCTGGAATGGGCTTTGTAATCGTAGAGGGACTAGAGAGGGATATAATCATCAAGCCACATGATTTCAATAAGGCATTTCATGGTGATCTTGTAAGGGTAGAAGTGATTAAAGGTGATGAACGTTCAGGAAGATTGCAGGGTAAGATTATTCAGGTTGTTGCAAGGAAACAGAAGCAATTCATTGGTGAAATTGAAGTCAACAAAGACTTTGCATTTTTTGTTTCCCACGGAAATAAAACTGTCCCTGATTTTTTTATTCCGCTAACGTCACTAAATGGAGCTAAAGATGGTGATCGGGTAATTGCTCAAATTGTTTCCTGGGAGGAGGATGACAAACGCCCCAAAGGTGAAATCG
>JBDLTO010000114.1:0-4173 GCA_039805815.1 Bacteroidota bacterium
GACCATTGTTTTGATGTGGACGTTCAATTACTTGATTGCCATGAACTATATAATCGTCATTCCATACTTTGTCTGAATAAGTACTAGGAGTTAGTGCTTCATTTCCAAGTAGCCCACTTAAATGTCTCAATACATTCGACTTTCGAACTTCCTGACTGAATCCTGCGGAGCCACCATTTAAAAATCCTGTAAAACCAAATTTATTCTCTTCAAAGTTGGTATGGTCATACATTTCAGTTACAATGTCGGCATGGCTGAAGAGCATTCCCGAGTAACCATTCTCTCGCCAGAATGGCCTTTCGTATTCCAGTACAAACTTAATTGCTCCAGCCATCCATGTTTGAACTGTTGGCAGCAGCTTTAGCAGGTCACCCGGAACCTGCGTTGGCAAGTTAATAGAAGAAGCCAATTGTGGCGGAATGCAAATAACTGCCTGATCGCATTGCTCAGCAAGCTCACTGACATTTACAGAAAGGGTATCATTATTGTTAACTGATATGCTGGTTACTTTTGAATTTAAATTGATGCTTGTACTTTTTAATTTTCCTTTAATAGCCTCAATGAGTATTTGCGTACCACCAATAATGCGGTATGAAGGTTGTTCAGCTTCAGGGATAGAGAAAAGTTGAGGAGGTTCAAATGATTTTGTTTGAAATAAAGTTGTTCCCCTGGTGTGCTGAGGATATTTTTTTATGTCCAATTCCTCAAGAAGATTCAACAGATTAATGTGCAAATCTGAAAACCATGTAGCACCTAATTCCAGCGGCGTTCCTAAATTTCCGGATATAGTTTGGATTCTGCCACCCAATCTGTTTGAGGCTTCCAATATTATGATTTCGTAACCTTTCTTTTCAAGCAAATAGGATAGTAATAAGCCAGATAGACCGCCACCAATGATTATCACTTTTTTCTTCATTCAATAAAAGTAATCAGGTTATGCCATTAATGGATCAATATTTAGCGTTAAATGCTTCCACCAAAGATTCCCATTCCTCCTCCAGCGAAATATTGGGTCTGGTTTTATTTGCTTTGGCATACCAGTAATTGGCATTCCATAAATCACCTTCCTTGCGGTGTAAATACGCATCATACCACAAGCTAGTCAGCATGGGTGAATATGATGGATCAGGCGTGTTGTTTTTTATTGAATCCTTGAATGAATCTATGGATGTCATCAGGAATAAACTATTTAAAAAGAGCAATTGTATAATCTAATAACCTTTGGTCTCCGGGGTTTCATGATGTATGGTTTCAATCAATCTGCAATTGTCTGGTAAACCAGCTGGCGCAGTTTATTGTGGTAATCCCATGTAAAATTACTTTCCTGGGTCATAAACAAGGCAATGAGTTTTTCTTTAGGATCGATAAAAAAGTGTGTATTATTTGCACCTCCCCAATAGAATAAACCTTTCGACGCTGCTGTTTTTGTCGCTGGTCCATCTGTCACTACTGCAAATCCAAGTCCCCATTCTGTACCCGGATCGGTGAATAAGTCTCCTGAGTGATTTGAAGTCATTAATTCTATCGTCTTGCGACTCAAATATTGCTTGCCTTTGAATGTTCCGCCAGCCATCATCATTTGACAAAATGTAGCATAATCTGCGGCAGTAGAGAACAAACCATTTACACCACTCCATACTGTTACATTTTCAAATGGTGGTTGAAAACCCGCTACTGATATTGATCCATTTTTACCCTTTGTATGCACTGCTACTATTTTGGATTGCTCTGTTTTGGGTACGTTATAGCCTGTGTTTTTCATTCCCAAAGGGTCAAAGATTTTTGACTTCAGAAATTCATTCACGCTCATTCCTGAAAACTTTTCGATTAATACGCAAAGCACATCAGGACCGGCACTGTAGTTCCATGCTGTACCCGGTTGCGCTAATAAAGGGAATTTGGTGATATTAGCAACACGCTCTTGAATTGTTTTGATTTCTGGTCTGAAATAACCCCTTCTGAAACGGAGATCGACCGGATTTAGGTTTAATCCATGTGTTAATCCACCTGTATGGCTTAATAATTGTGTGATGGTTATTTCAGACTTTAGGCTATCTGTGGGCGCGTCTGGCCCATCATTTACACTTCTCACTACACGCAGATTTTTAAACTCTGGTAAGTATTTGGAGACCGGATCATCTAACTTAAAATGCCCTTCTTCATATAACATCATAAACGCGGTGGAAATTATGGGCTTAGTCATCGACTGAATGTAAAATAAGTCGTTAATGGTCATGGGGGCTTTTGTAGCAACATTTTTATAACCCAAAGCTCTTTGATGCACCACAGTTCCATTTCTAATGATCATCGTTACAGCACCGGGAATGTTTCCATTGTCAATTTCAGATTGAATATATTTATCTAAGAGTCTTATTCTATCTAAATTGACACCGGCAACAATTTTAGGTGTTTGTCCGATTAGATTACCGGTAAATGATAAACTTATGAATAAGAATAGCAGTTTGAAGTGTTTCATTTTTATAAATTTGGAATTCCTTGAAATGGGTTATTGAATATCGATACATTTATTTATACTTCATACTATTATTTCACTGTTTTGATCTTCTAAATGATGTGAAAGAAAAAATTGTATAAGAATTTCCCATTCTTCGCTGAGCGGAATGTCTGGTCTAGATTGGCCAGCTTTGGAGTACCAGTAATCAGCGTTCCAAAGGTCGCCTTCTTTGCGGTGAAGGTAGGCATGAACCCATGCAGCATCTTTACCCCCTAGATGGTCTACTTGGGCATGCGCCTTGTCCCAATTCCCTTTGCCGTCATACCACAATGCCTTCAGCATGGGGGATAGGTCAATTCCAGGTGAGGCCAGATTGAGTGAATCTTTGAATGATAACAGTTTCATATACTGGTATTCAATTTTGTCAAAACTAAACCATATTAAATTAACCCTTCTCAGTACATTTATCAGATGAAGCCAATCCTCCTCTTTCTTAGTGTAACCATTCTGGGGTTTTCAGTTCAAAGCACAAAAGCCCAAAATTTTAATTTGGCACTTCAATCCGAACTCAGTGCCACCAATCCAGGAATACTTTTTTCTATCAAGTCTGGAGAGGGTCGGCTTACTTTGTCTGGTGCAGCCGGAATCAACGACCTAAAGCTTGGTGATTCCTTGCAGGTTAGCCAAACCTTTCGAATTGCAAGTGTAACCAAAACATATGTTGCTGCTGCAGTGCTTAGGCTAATGGAGAAAAAGGTTTTACTTCTTGAAGACCCTATTTCAAAGCACATTTCACCAAAGCATGCTAAAATGCTGGCGCAAGATTATGACTTGGAACAAATCACTATCGCCCAAATTTTAAGGCATTCAGCAGGATTTTTTGATCATACGCATGTTCCTGAATTCTTTGACAAGGTATTTTCTGTACCTGTTTATGAGTGGACCAGAACTGCCCAAATCCAATTGGGTGTGGAGAAAGGGGATCGAATCGGTCCTCCGGGAACACAGTTTAGCTATTCGGATATGGGCTATGTGATATTGGGAGAGCTGATAGAAAAATATACAGGGAAGTCTCTGGATGGAGGAATAAAAGAATTGCTGGGACTAGAAAAAATGGGACTCGACAGAACAGATTTTGAACGCGTAGATCCCCAAACCGATCAATTAAGGATACACCAATACTTTCAAGGGAAAGATACTTACGACTTCAGCCCCACGATGGATTATTATGGCGGAGGAGGAATTCTTTCCAATACAGCAGATTTAATCGATTTTTATAAAGCACTTTTTCAAGGGAAAATATTTGATAACCCAGCTACCTTAACACTAATGCTGGAGCCAGGTAAATATTCCATAAAACCTAGGTTAGACTATGGAATGGGGATGTATAAAGTGCAAGTGAACAGCATGGATGCGTATTGTCATTCTGGTTTTTGGGGAACACAAGTCCTCTATATTCCAAAACTAGACATGTACATGGCCGCCAATTATTCTGGAGGTTGGGGAGGTAAGCCAGTGGCTCCCATTTTTGAAAAAGTATTAAAAGAAATTGGAGAGACTACCTCATCAATTCGTTAAATAAAGATGCAAATATAAAATGATGATTGAGAATGTGTCTATCAGGATATTGAAAGGATAATAACTCTCCTTGAAATAGATTCTTAAAATAATAATAGTATTACGCTATGCATTTATATTTAGAGACAGACAGACTTTAT
>JBDLTO010000115.1:0-4828 GCA_039805815.1 Bacteroidota bacterium
TGGCACTTGACTTCTCTGGCTATTGGGTGCATCGGATTCAGCATACTACCAATTTATTCTGGAATGCACATATCATACACCACAGCAGTGAAGAATTCAACCTCGCCTGTGCACTGAGACAAAGTATTTCTGTATTTGTAAGACTGTTTACTTTCTTTCTTTTACCTGCAGCATTACTTGGTGTTCCGGGTAACGCGATTGCTGTAGTGGGACCGTTGCATCTTTTTATTCAGTTCTGGTATCACACTCAACACATCAAGAAAATGGGTTTTCTGGAACAAATCATTGTGACACCATCCCACCACAGGGTGCATCATGCCATTAATCCGGAATACATGGATAAAAATTATTCCCAGGTATTTATTATTTGGGATAAATTGTTTGGGACATTTCAGGAAGAAAAGCAGGAAATTCCAGCTGTTTATGGAATAACGAGACCTGCGGCAACATGGAATCCAATAAAAATCAACTTTCAGCACATAGCTCTACTAATTACAGACGCCTGGAGAGCTAAACGATGGGAGGATAAATTCAAAATCTGGTTTATGCCAACAGGATGGAGGCCGGCAGATGTAGCGACCAACTATCCGGTATTTAAAATTGAGGATGTATATGCATTCAAAAAATATGAATCCAATCAATCAAAAGGATTCAGGATTTGGTCTATGACACAGTTACTGTTTTTGCTTTTATTTGTATCCCATCTGTTTGCAAACATTGCAGAAATAGGCAGTCCCTCCATCTTTTATTATGGCGCATTTATTTTCCTATATGTTTATGCCATGACAGAATTGATGGATAGCACCAAAAGTGCGTGGATTTGGGAGATGATAAAAACTGCAACAGGCATTATCCTGATGTACCAACAGGATGGCTGGTTCCAGGTAAATAACTATTTCTATGGTGCTGATTTTATGGTTGCAGGGTATTTAGCCTTGTCACTCATCGCTGCGGTTTATTTTTCCACACAGCAAAAAGCCAACACTTACAATTCTGTTAGGGTTTAGAACCTTGTACCTTGATATAATTTTCAACAAGTTTATCCAACAATCTGAGGGTAAGTGTACCTTCTGAGAGGATGGTATCATGAAATTTCCTGATATCAAACTTGTCACCCAATTGAGCACTGGCTCTTTGCCTCAGTTCTTTTATTTTCAGCTCACCCATTTTATATGCCAACGCTTGCCCCGGCCAAGCGATATACCTGTTAATCTCAGTATTTACTTCATGTAGAGAAAGTGCAGTATTATTGGCAAGGTATTCTACTGCCTTTTCCCTGGACCATCCTTTTGCATGCAATCCCACATCGATAACAAGCCGACAGGCACGCCACATATCATAAGTTAGTTGCCCAAAACGACTATAAGGATCTTTATAAAGCCCCATTTCATAACCCAGAGATTCAGCGTAAAGCCCCCACCCTTCTCCAAATGCATTGACATACAGGTTTCTTCTGAATTGAGGCAAATTTTCAAGCTCCTGTGTCAGTGACATCTGCAGGTGATGGCCCGGAACTGCTTCATGCAAGGTCAATGCTTCCAGGGTATAAAGGGTGCGAGATGGCAGGTTATAAAGATTAACCCAATAATGACCTGCGCGTGTGCCACTGATTGGGGCTGGAGAATACCTTCCAGCCGTATAGGTTGGCGCAATTTCTGATGGCACAGGTTCCACGCCATAAGGCTGCCGCGGAAGCCTGCCGAATAAAGACGGTAGTTTACCATCGATCTTCTTGGCTATGTATGAGGCCTCTTTAAGCAATTCTTCACCTGTTTTGGGGTAGAATTTCGGGTCACTTCTCAATGATGTTATAAAAGCCTGTAGGGAACCCTTAAAACCCACCTGACTCATAACATCCTGCATGGATTTTTTTATACGTTCAACTTCCTGCAATCCAATATTGAAAACTGAATCATATGAAAGGTCTGTAGTTGTGTAATGCCTGACCCGTTCCTGATAAAATAATTTTCCCTCCGGGAAGAACTGTGCCCCCGGCTTTTTGGGTGCTGCAGGAAGGTACTCCATTTCAAAAAAGTTTTTCACCATTTTGAAGGCCACAATAACCTTATTTATTACGGTACTTTTTGCCCTTTCCTGAATTGAGATCCAGTCCGCAACGCTTACCCCTTCTGGTTTTTTTATAAAGGGCTTCCAGAAAACAGATTGTTCAGGCAGATTAACAATATGGATTTCATAGGTATTGTTGAAGCTTTTGACCACGTCATAAGGCTGTGCAATACCTATCTTCAATCCTTCGCGCATCAGCTTGAAATGTTCTTCCATATACCGAGGTAAGTCATTTAGTTTAGCCAAGTATTCATCAGCATCTTTCACTGAACGCAATACCGTATTTGATATACCTGATACCTGCGTATGAAATCCACCCTCTGAAAGGATTGGATTCAAAAAAGACCTGAATCTAAATGCTGAAATATCATCTTCAAAACTGTACAACAGCAATTCTGCATTAATCTCATCAGCAAAATCCAGGTCTTTTTTATCTATCCGATTAATTTCATCAGAGACCTGTAAGGCAAAATCATGACGTCTTTTGGCTTCTGCTTCTCCATGCAGGCCCAATGGATACCCAGATGCCAAAGAAAGCTTTCTTTCCTGCTCATTAAAAGACCTGTTGCGGGAAATAATGGATTTCAATAGGGCATTATTGGGCTCAGGTGTATTTTGGGCATACAATTGATAATGGACAAGCAACAGCAAAAAGAGGAATGATTTCATTACAAGGATTGGCTAGTTGGCATATCATTAACTGATCGGGTGATGCCAAGCGGGTTGGCATTCTTCAGTTCATCAGGGAGTATTGCATCCGGAAAGTTCTGAAACGCAAGTGGTCTTGCAAATCTTTTGATGGCGTCTGCGCCTACTGATGTAAATCTTGAATCAGTAGAAGCCGGAAATGGACCACCATGATGCATTGCTTGACATACTTCAACGCCTGTAGGAACCCCATTGAGGATTATTCTGCCACATTTAGACGCAATTATATCTGCAATGGAAGCATTTGCGGAGAAATCACTGTCAGTGGCCATCAATGTGGAGGTGAGCTGCCCTGCTAAACTTCTTGCAACTGCAGCCATTTCATCCTGATCTTTACACCTAACCAGCATCGAGAAAGGTCCAAATACCTCTTCATGTAAAAGCGGATTCTTCAGAAAAACTTGTCCAGAAACTTCAGTAAGGATTGGCTCTGGCGAATTATTTAAGGAGTCCTGAGCACCCGAGGTAATACAGGAAACATCCGGCTGGGAAAGGATTAGCAAGCTTTTTTGCTGGTAATTTTTTACAATGCCCTCATGAAGCATTTTACCTACTTTTATTTGTTCTAATTTCTCTGCCAAGAGTCCCTTAAATGTATCCAACTGGGGAGAATCCACGGCAATGAGCAATCCAGGATTTGTGCAAAACTGTCCAACACCCAACGTGATGGACTCAGCATACATTTGTGCAATACCCGAAGGATCTGCCTCTAATTTTTCTGGAAATAGAAAAACTGGATTTACACTGCCCATTTCAGCAAATACCGGGATGGGTTGACTCCGCTGGTTTGCCCAGTTGAACAAGGCCATCCCACCTGAATAAGATCCAGTAAAACCAACAGCCTGTGTGTGGTGGTTTTTAACCAAGGCTTCTCCAACAGCAAATGATGCACCGTGCAGGTGAATAAAAATATCCTGGGGCATTTGCAACCCATCAAGTGCCTTTTTAATAGCACCAGCAACCATTTCTGAGGTTTCAGAATGAGCAGGGTGTGCTTTTACAACAACCGTACATCCTGCTGCAAGTGCAGTGGCGGTATCTCCACCTGCAGTAGAATAAGCATAAGGAAAATTACTTGAGCCAAAAACAACTACTGGTCCGAGTGGAACCAACATTTTCCTGATATCCGGCCTGGGAGGTACTTTATCAGGAATGGCAGTTGTGATTCTTGCTTCGAGCCAATCACCCCTTTCACAAGCCTCTGCATAACTGTTTAATTGAAATATGGTCCTACCCCTTTCACCCTTTAACCTGGCTTCAGGAAGGTTGGTTTCCCGCATGGTCACGGAGATCAACTCATCTCCCAGTGCTTCAATCTCACGCGCTATGGCTTTCATCAGTGTGGCCCTTTGACTCAGGCCGAACTTTGAATAAGTGCTGAATGCCTCAGCAGATCTTGACATCGCCTCACTAACCTGGTCTATTGTTACGTCTGTAAACATATTTAAAGTTTTGGCCTTGAGGCAATTCCATCATTAATAACTTTCAGTACGCGTTCCCTTTCTTCACCAACCAGTGGGAGACGTGGCGCACGCACATATTCTGTACCTATACCGGTCTGAACTGCAGCAAGCTTGATGTATTGTACAAGTTTGGGGTGAATATCCAGCTCAAGCAAAGGCATAAACCACCTGTAAATAGCAATGGCCTCATCCATTTTCCCTGCTTTTACGAGATTGTACATGACAACTGTTTCTTTAGGAAATGCATCAACCAATCCTGCGACCAGTCCGTCTGCACCTAACGCAAGTTCTTCAACAGTAAGCGGATCAACACCACAAAGAATTGCAAACCTGTTTCCAAACCTGTTTTTCAATCTGGTGATGTTGGTAACATCCCGGGTAGACTCCTTGATAGCATTGATATGAGGGAACTCCGTTAGTTCCTGGAACATATCAAGGGTTACATCAATTTTATAGTCAACAGGATTATTATAAATCATGATTGGCAAATCTGTATTCCGAGCAACTTCCTTGAAGAATTCAACTGTTTCTCTGTCATCTGCCTTATAACGCATTGCCGGAAGCAGCATCAGTCCGTCAGCACCCCATTC
>JBDLTO010000116.1:0-4809 GCA_039805815.1 Bacteroidota bacterium
CCTGATTGTTCAGGATTACAAATCCAAAAGCATAGTCAAAACCTGCATATAATCTCACTCCCTTATAGGAACTGCTCAGGTTAAATCCGCCTGTGTACTGCGGCGTTGTTCTTCCTACATAGGTAAACTGACGGGAATCTATTGTATCATTCTTGTTTACCTGATGCCATTCAGCATCACCCAATTGCTTGATACGCTTGTTGGTATAAGGCAGGAAGGCATTGAATACATTTGAGTTGGCGCTGATTTTAGATTGATCAGTGTATATACCATTCCATTTAGGAGCCCATACCTGATCCAGTCCGATACGCTCTCCCTGCACCAATCCACCTACATACATCTGCTGACCCGGATTCTTTGGATCCCATACCAGGAAGCCACTTGTTCTGTTACCAGGTAAGCCGTTGAAAGGAAGTTGTTTCGCATAACTCTTTACGTGGAAAAAGTTCATACCCAGATCTAAGCTGAAGCCATCTGCCCTTTGTGGAACTATTACACGTGCATTGACAGCCAGTTCCACACCCTTGTTCTGCAATTGTCCGAGATTGGTGGTGAAGCTGCCAAAACCAGTCTGGGATGAGATGTTCAGACCAGCCAATTTATCGAATACATTGCGTACAAAATAATCTGCATTGATGGTGATGCGCTCATTGAGCAATCCCAGATCCAAGCCAAAGTTTAAACTGTTGGTACGCTCCCACCTTACATTTGAATTGATGTAAGAGTTGACAAAGGTTCCGCCAAAGCCATTGTAAGTTCCGGCATTGTTATAAATCTGGGAAGTGGCAAAGAAGCCCAGTGAATTGATATTGCCATTCACACCATAACTCAACCTTGGCTTTATACTGCTGATGTATTTAGACAAGGTTGAACCATTGTAAAAACTTTCATTGTGCAGATTCCATCCAACTGATGCACCGGGGAAAGTTCCAAAATAGTTATCCTTCTTCAACCTGCTCGATCCGTCTTGTCTGACAACCGCAGTTAACAAATAACGATTTTTATAAGTGTAATTCACCCTTGCAATGGCAGATGAAATTTTCTCCCACTGATTGAAATTGGAGGAAGCTCCGGCAGGATTAATAAGCGAAGTTCCCAAAATGCTGGTAGGAGTTGCAGCTGCCAGCCAGGGAATCAGGTCTGTTGGTGCACCTTGCGCAAAACCTGAATTGACATAGTTCCTGAACTCATAGAATTCAGTTCCCGCAAGTGCTGTAATTGTATGTCCGTTGAATGCTTTATTGAATTGTAAGAAAGCATTCGTAGTATATTGTGAAGACCTGGCATTGCTGAAACTACCTGCCCTGTTGGTATTGAAGGCACCGTTGTTACCTTGCTGGAAAGCTGTGGAGAAGGTATTGTCGTTGGTAAATTGATAATAGCCAGAACCACTTGCCAAAAATTTAAGATAAGGAAGAATAGTATATTCCAGGTTGATACCACCGAGGAAACGTTGCTGGTTGGTGCTGTTGTTGCGAATCTGGCTCCAGTAGGCAGGATTACCAAGGGTAACATCATTCGGACCAGGCAATGTTTCGCCTGATATGTCATTTACATAACGCACTGTAGGTGCAACACCTACAAAACGCTGCAACAATCCACCTGCACCGCCACCTTCCGGATCAGCCAGTCCACCATAGGGTAACTTCTGCTCCACGCTGTAGGCACCAATATTGGATGTAACCCTGAGGTTCTTACCAATGTTCAGTCCGCCATTGAAGTTCATGTTCAAGCGCTTCAGACTTGAACCGATGATCATTCCATTGTCCTTTACTGTTCCAATTGATAAGGCATAGGAACCCTGATCATTTGCCCCCGAAAAATTCAGGTTATGCTCCAGGGTATTGACCTGCTGTAGAATCATGGATTCCCTTTCCCTTGCACTGAGATCAGTATAAATAATACTGTCAATTTGTGAAACATTGAAAGGATTGGGATCAACCAGTAACTTCCAGTTGCCCGTTCCCAGAAACTTTCTATTGTTATTATTAATGAGCTGTGTAGAATACAATCCACTTGGTGAAGCCCATCCTGAATTCACTGCCCAACCCCATGCACCCAGGAGCTGTCCCCTGTCGGTATTCATGGCATTGGTATTGTTATCCAAAGAATCTCCCCTGAAGCGTGCCTGTATGCCCAACCTGTTCATGCGGATGTAGTCTGCTCCACTCAAATATTCTTCAGGATTTCTTCTGATGTAGTTAATGGAGTTGGTGTAGGTATAAACAATCTGGGCCTTACCTTTCTTCCCTTTTTTAGTTGTAACGAGAACAACACCATTGGCAGCCCTTGCTCCATAGATAGCTGTTGTTGCAGCATCTTTCAAAAGGTCAATTCCTGCAACGTCGTTGATGTCTAATCCATAAAGATTCGGCACAATAACGCCATCTACGATAAATAAAGGTGTACCGCCTCCACCAAATTCAGTTCCACCCCTGAAGGTGATTGATGGTGAAGATCCAGGCTGACCGGTACGCTGTTGTACACGCAAACCAGGAACATTTCCCTGAAGTACAGTTGCCACATTGGTGGTTGGATTGTGTTCAAATGTTTTGGGGTTGATGGTCGAGACAGCTCCTGTAACCTCTTTTCTCTTCTGGCTGCCGTAACCGGTAACAACTACATCCTCCAGTGTTCCCATCAGTGGCTCCAGTGTAAGATCTACGATCATATTTTCGCCAACCCGTATTTGTTGTGATTTAAATCCGGTAGCTGAAATAATCAGCAAATCCGTGCTTGCTGCTTCAATAGAAAATTCACCCTGGTTATTGGTTTGTGTACCGGTTTTTTTACCGCTGATGACGATGCTTGCTCCAACCAATGGCCTGGATTCATCATTCAGTACCCTTCCTGTAATGCGTTTGCTTTGGGCAAAGCCGGCTGTTGTAAACAGGAACAGCATCGCAAGGAGGTAAAATCGTAGACATTTTACTTTCATGACAGTTGTTTTGACTTATTGTATTATGTATGACATATCAAAATTACAGGGAATTTCCCTTCGTGTCCAAATAATTTATTTTATGAACATAACATATTGTATTTTAATGAATTGTATTCTAAACTCAGCAATAGAAAAATTTCAGTAATTTTGCAGGGTTTTCAATAAGTAATACATATTCCATGAATCGCTCCCCACTCAAAGCATCCATCAAAGCCATAGACACCAGTTCGCTGGTGGATAAGGTGGAAGACAGCATCGTGGAATTGCTGCGCGAGCGTAAGCTTTCCGTTGGGGATGCAATCCCGAAGGAAGTTGAATTGGCTGAATCGTTGGGCGTCAGCCGTACGGTTATTCGGGAAGCCCTCACGAGGCTGAGGATGATGGGACTCATTGAATCCAAAAAGAAAAAAGGGTCTGTCATAACCAGTCCGGATCTCTTTGGCATGATGTCCAAAAGCATGAACCCACATATCCTGGATCAGGATACGCTCAAGGAAATCTTCGAAATCAGACTGGTCCTGGAGATTGGGATGAGTGATCTGCTCTTTCACCGCATCACTCCCGAAGATATTGCAGCCCTCAAAGCAATTGTTGCCGACGAACCGCCTGCTACACAATATCACCTTTTCAACATCGACCACGAGGTAGCATTCCACAGCAAACTGTATGAGATCACCAACAACAAAACACTGAAGAAATTTCAAAAGATGCTGCTGCCTGTTTTTGATTATGTGCACCACAGCGGTTTATTGAAAAAGCAACTGCTCTTGAAAACATTCGTATCGCACAAGGAGCTGGTAGACATCCTCGAGCACGGCAACCCTGAACAATTCCGGGTAGGTATGCGCAACCACCTGGAGAATCACTTTGCAAGGATTTTTGACCTTTGATTCAAAAGAGAATTAAATCTTCACCTGCTTTCAATACCTGCCTTTTAATACTTATTTCAAGAGTAACTGATTCTTGAGCGGCTATCTGTATACCACTATTCAATTCCTCTTTTCAATTTTGTTAAATTACAGCGATGGAGCCCTACAAATTTAAATGAAGCCGCTGTGGCATAAATTAAGTACTGGTGATGTCTTTAGTGTAACAAATTCCAGTAATCAAGGACTCAACAAAGATGAAGTTGGGTTAAGATTGGAAAAATATGGAACAAACAAACTGATTGAAAAGAAAAAAAGAAAACCGCTGGTTCTGTTCTTGTTGAAGTTTACGGATTTCATGATCATTACGCTTATCATTGCGGCTTTTATTGCCGGCATAGCAGGAGACCTTACTGACGCAATCATCATCATCATCATCGTCTTATTAAATGCCCTTATCAGTTTTATCCAGGAATTTAAAGCTGAAAAAGCCATGACTGCTTTAAAGAAAATGTCGGCACAACAGGTCAATGTAATGAGGGACGGTAAACCCCAAAATATTCCTGCAGAAAATTTGATTCCGGGAGACCTAATCCTCCTTGAAGCTGGTAACATTGTTGGTGCGGATGTGAGACTGATTGAAACCAACCAACTGTTCATCACTGAAGCCATGCTCACAGGTGAATCCATTCCTGTCTTAAAAAATTCAGATGCCCTCATTGAGAACGATCTCTCAACAGGAGACCTTATCAACATGGCTTTCAAAGGAACACAAGTTACCGGAGGCAGAGGTAAAGGAATTGTTGTGGAAACAGGCATGCATACCAAAATCGGACAAATAGCAGGTATGCTGCAACACAAAGAAGGAATAACACCTCTCCAAAAAAGAATGGCTGATTTCAGTAAAAAACTGTCTCTCATCATTCTCTTCATCTGTATCGCTCTTTTTATGATTGGATACATCAAAGGTGAAGATCCAATTGTGATGCTGCTTACAGCCAT
>JBDLTO010000117.1:0-5721 GCA_039805815.1 Bacteroidota bacterium
TCAATCCAAGCGCCATGTTGCTGAAACAACTGTACGATGGAAAGTCCTATTCCACTGGCCCCACCGGTAATGATGACGTTGGGGAGAATCAATTCAAAGGGTGATACTGACATGTTTTGCGTTGTTGGATTTTTTTGACAATTTAAGATAAACGGGATGAATTAGGGCAATAAAAAAATATTTTTGACTAAATTTCAGTCATGAAATTAGTAAGGTTGCTTTCCATCATTTTATTGTCTTTAGCCTTTAACCAATCCTATGCCCAGTTGCCCCCAGCCCCTTATGGAGCCTTGCCGTCAGAAAGGCAGTTGAAGTGGCATGAAACGGAAGTGTATGGCCTGGTTCATTTCACGCCCACAACATTTGAAAACAAGGAGTGGGGTTATGGCGATGCCGATCCTAAAATATTCAATCCCGTTGCCTTCGATGCAGACAAAATTGTTGCTGCATTCAAAGCCGGTGGATTGAAAGGCATGGTGCTGGTGGCCAAACACCATGATGGTTTTGCCCTTTGGCCAACAAAAACTACTGATTATAATATCAGTAAGTCCCCTTTCAGAAATGGAAAAGGGGATATGGTTAAGGAACTGGAACAGGCTTGCAGGAAAGCAGGACTCAAATTTGGAGTGTATTGTTCGCCATGGGACAGGAACAATCCTGTTTATGGCACCTTTGATTATGTGAAAGCCTATCGCGAACAGTTGCGGGAATTGTATACACAGTATGGAGAATTGTTTATGTCTTGGCATGATGGTGCCAATGGTGGAGATGGTTATTATGGAGGAGCCAGGACCAGCCGAAAAATCAATCGCGACACTTATTATGGTTGGGACACCACTTGGGCTATCACACGCAAACTGCAGCCCATGGCCAACCTGTTCAGTGATATCGGATGGGATGTAAGATGGGTGGGTAATGAAAGTGGATTTGCCGGAGAGACCTCCTGGGCAACTTTTACGCCGGTGCCTGCAAAAGGAGAGAGCATTGCTTTCCCGGGAAATCTCGATCATACTCAGAATCCATTTGGAACCCGGGGTGGACAAAATTGGGTGCCGGCTGAATGTGATGTGCCGCTCAGGCCAGGATGGTTCTGGCATCCAGAACAGAAGGGGAAGACCAAATCACCTGAGCAGCTTTTCCAATTGTATCTCAAAAGTGTTGGCAGGGGTGCCGCATTGGATCTGGGTATAGCTCCTGATACCAGAGGTTTGATTGATGCGGAAGATGAAAAGGCATTGGCGGGATTTGGTGAATTGGTCAGCAAGAGTTTTTCCAATAACCTGATTGCAACAGCTAAGTTGAAGGCTACTGGCAGTCGCGGGAAGGATTTTCCTATCAATAATCTTATCGACGGCAATCTCAATAGTTATTGGGCTTCAATTGATGACATGCATTTGCCTGTCATAGAGGCATCCTGGAACAAGCCGCAGACTTTTGATCTGATCAGGTTGAGGGAGTTCATCCCCCTTGGGCAAAGAATTGAATCATTTGATATTGAAGCTCTTGTCAGTGGGCAATGGTTTAAAGTTGGTCAGGCCACTTCTGTTGGGGCTTGCAGAATTGTTATGTTGGAAAAACCAGTGACGGCTGATGGGGTTCGCATCAAGGTCACCGCATCCCCTGTTGCAGTCACTTTCAGTGAAATCGGTGTTTATAAGTCTGCACTTCAGTCAAAATAGCTGGAAGGGCTCAAATTGATTTACGGATAATTATCCTACTTGGGTTTTCAATCTTGACATTTTGTTGGTTCCAAACCATATTGGCGAGTTGTTGTCCCATTTCTTTGAAATCAGTTGATATCGTGGTGATGCCATTCATTACAACTTTTTTCAAAGGAGTGTCATTGTAGGAAATGATGCCAATGTCATTGCCAATATCCAATTTTAGTTCATTTGCTTTTTCAATTACTGCAACAAGATCAATGTCGTTTGGTGTGATGTACACATCACCAATTTGAATGGAATTCCCCTCGAATTTTGGGATGATTTTGTTATTGAATTGAAAATCATCACAAAACCGTTCAAAACCCTTAACCATGCCGAGAGGTTCCTTTTGGGCTGGAAATACGAGTATGAGTTGCTTGAATTTATCCAATGAAGGTTTGACATGCAAAAGCCCTTGGTACATGGCATTCACAAAATTTTGGAAGATTGAAGGGTAGTTTGATAATGATTTTCTGGTTTGGTCAAGTATATAAACATCCTGGAGTGGCAGTTTTGAAATGATTTCTTCAATTCCTTGCATGTTAGAAGGCATGATGATGTACTTAGAGTAATTCCCATTTGCATCATTGATCAGTTTGCTGAACATTTTGATGTTGAAATGGTGGAAATAAATATCAATTTGTGCTTTGCCATCCAACGCATGCATAAATGAATTGTAGATATCCTCTTTGAATGCATTCAATTCATCAAAAAGCAAAAAGTATCTTTTTGTGTAATCAAATTCATTTGTTTTTACATAATACCCTTTTCCGGCAATGGCAAATATGATTCCCTTTCTTTTCAATTCATCATAGGCAAACAGTACACTATCCCTCGATATTGAATTTTCTATACAAACTTTGTTGATAGATGGAAGTTTCTGATTCTTTTTGATTTGATTTCCTTTGATCGCTTCCTCAATTTGGATTACAATTTGTTTGTAAATAGGAATTCCTGATAGCTTTTCTGTAATGATTTTGGGCATAAGAAAACTGGTTGGCTCAATTGATTAAACTGGTGGGTACTGTTAGGTAAGTTAAAACTTTAAATTCAATTTCACCATACTAATGGATTTAAAATGAATTTCCTTTCTAATAATATAATCCTCCATGAAAGTCTTTTGAGACGTCGCACAAACTATATCATCTGGTTAACTTTTTTTCTTTTTGCATTTGCCTGCACAAAAAATCAGCCCGTAACCCCCCAAAATCCGGTAATTCCTGTTCCTCCACCCAATCCGCCTGTTGTACAATCAAATATTGTCATCCGGGCCTCAGATATTTCTTTTTTGCCGGAAATAGAGGCGGCTTCCATACAGTATAAGTCCAATGGGGAAGTGCAGGATCCGCTATTGACCCTTAAAAATGCTGGTTGCAACTTCTTGCGATTGAGGTTATGGCACACCCCTTCAAATGGCCGCTCCAATTTACTGGAGGTAAAAAGTATGGTTAGCCGTATACAAAAGTTAGGTATGCAGGTTTGGCTGACAATGCATTATTCCGATTCTTGGGCGGATCCGGGCAAACAGACCAAACCAGATGCTTGGAAATCGCTTGGCTTCACCGACTTGAAGACTGCAGTTTCAACTTATACCTCTTCCGTATTGAGTGAGATTCAACCAGATATTATTCAGATTGGCAATGAAACCAATGATGGTTTTTTGTGGCCAGATGGAAAAATATCTGCCAATGAAATGCAATCACTTCAATTGTTTCAAGCAGCGAGTGCCTCCATCAGGAACATTGCCCCTAAAGCCAAAATTTTGTTGCACTATGGAGGATTGAATGGGTCAGAATGGTTCTTCGAAAAAGTCAAAGGGATTGACTACGACTATGCGGGTATATCTTATTACCCCATTTATCACGGCACAAGTTTAACTGCGTTAGGATCCAAAATAAAACAACTGGCAGGCATCACCAAAAAGAAAGTCCTTGTTGCAGAAACAGCCTATCCGTTTACCTTGGGTTGGAATGATTGGACGAATAATATTGTGGGGCTTCCATCCCATTTGGTTTCTGGTTTCGAAGCATCTCCTGAAGGACAAAAGTTGTTTTTAGAAGCGCTCAGGAAAACGGTGGATCTGAACAACGGCATTGGTTTTTGCTATTGGGGAGCAGAATGGGTTGCATTTAGAGGTACCCAATCATCCAACGGCTCATCTTGGGAAAATCAGGCCCTCTGGGATTTCAATTTTAACGCTTTACCTGCTTTAAATGCATTTAAATCAGAATGATCATGATTAAACAATCAATCCTTATTTTGTTTTGTTTCACTTTGCTTTGTCTTGTTCGAGCCAATCTGCATGCACAAAAAACATTTGCAAAGGGAGCTGATGTGAGTTGGTTGCCACAAATGGAGGCTTCTGGTTATGTTTTCAAAAATGCAGAAGGCAAACCACAGGATTGTTTGGAAATTCTGAAGTCTCTGGGTATGAATACGGTGAGACTGAGAGTGTTTGTTCAACCGAATGATGATAAGATCAATGGTCATTGCAGTAAAAAGGAAACAGTGGATTTTGCATTGCGTGCTCAAAAATTGGGGATGCGTGTGATGATTGATTTCCACTATAGCGACTCGTGGGCAGACCCCTCTAAACAAAACAAACCATTGGCTTGGAAAGACCATGCCTTTGACCAGTTGCTTGAAGATGTTTACAGCCACACCGTTGATGTTCTTGTTGATTTGAAGAAAGCCGGAGTAACCCCTGAATGGGTTCAAATAGGTAATGAAATACCGGGTGGATTGTTATGGCCTGACGGTTCAACAGCCAATTGGACGCAATTGGGGCAACTGCTCAACAAAGGTTATGATGCTACCAAAAGTGTTGACAATCGAATAAAAGTTATAGTTCACCTGGATGAGGGTAACAACCTTTCAAAATTCATTACATTTTTCGATAATGCAGAAAGGATGAAGGTTAGGTATGATGTTATCGGACTCTCTTACTATCCTTTTTGGATCAAGAAAGATTATACTGAAACCATAAGTGACCTTCAGCATTCGATGAATCAATTGGTAAAAAAGTATGGCAAAGAGGTTATGATTGTTGAAACCGGTGGCGAGGTGGGGAAAGTCCAAAATACTTATGAATTGTTGGAAGCCACCATTAAAGCAGTCCGATCCGTTCCAGGCAATAAAGGGTTGGGTGTATTATATTGGGAACCGCAGGGGGTGGAGAGTTGGAGCCATTATTCTTTGAATGCCTGGCTTGAAAATGGACAACCCTCTCCAGCGTTGAACGCATTTAGGTATTGATAATCAATTATTTGTAGCTTAGTTTGAGTTAATTTATTTGCATCATCATTATAAAATTTATTATTTTGTAAAAAAAATTTGGCTAATTAAATATTTGTGTACTTTTAACACGAAAACGATTGCAATTTTTAACGGAAACCATTTCCTTTTTTTTATGCCACTTATAGTTTGCGTAAATTTTACACTTCCATATTTCACACCAATCAAACTACACTATGCTTGTTAAGATCAAACAGCCGGTGAACAGAATCATTATGATGTTTCTGTTGCATTTTGCCGTCCTACTTTCGGCATCGGCACAGAACAGGACTGTGACCGGTAAAATCAGCGATTCCAATGCCGGTACTCCACTCAATGGGGCAACCGTTACGGCAAAAGGGACCAGTAAATCTGTTGTTACAGACGCTTCTGGTAACTTCTCTATTGAAGTGCCATCTGCAGTGAACCAACTGGTCGTTTCATTCTCCGGATATGCCACACAGGATGTAGCCATCACTGGCTCAATGCTGAACATCAACATGGTCATTGCGTCTGCTACCCTTGGCGATGTGGTGGTCATTGGTTATGGTACCACCAGAAAAAAAGACCTTACGGGTAGTGTGGCAACCATTGGTTCTAAAGATTTTGTCAAAGGCGCCCTCACAACACCTGAACAATTGATTCAAGGTAAGGTGGCTGGTGTACAAATCACCTCCAACAGCGGTGCACCTGGTGCAGGAAGCACCATCAGGATCCGTGGTGGGGCATCACTCAATGCGAGCAA
>JBDLTO010000118.1:0-4342 GCA_039805815.1 Bacteroidota bacterium
AAAAGTGATGAGTAGTCCGGCCAACGCAATAAGGGCAAAGGAATACCGCAGGCTTATCAATTCCGCGATGTATCCAATGATGGGTGGACCCATCAGGAAGCCAAAATAACCAGTTCCTGCCACTGTGGCAATGGCAATGCTGCTGGGTATCATCTTCAGCCTGCCTACAGTGCTGTAAAGCAAGGGGATGATGCTGCTGACACCAAAGCCTACAATCATGCAGCCAATGGTTGCGGGAATGAGTAAGGGGAATCCAATCAAGGTCACCAGTCCTGAAAATATCATCAAACCGCTGTACATGACCATATTTTTACGTCCAAACCTTTTTGCAAGCCTGTCGCCCATAAACCTGCCTGTTGCCATCGTGATCATGAACGCAGCATAACCCAAAGAAACAAACCGCTCCTCCGTCTGTATTACTTCCTTAAAATAAACACCGCTCCAGTCAAACATGCAGCCTTCCACACTCATGCAGCAAAAGCAGATGAAGCCTAGCTGGAGTAGAATGCCTTTGGGCATCCTGAACCGGAGTTTGGGTGGGGCTGTTGTAGTAGCAGACTTCGGCAATAAAAACTGTTGGCACAAAACATTCATGAGTACAATGGAGGCTGCAATGGCGGGGAGATGGAGCGCAGGACTTACCTCATTGCGCATCATCAGCAGGCCAATGACTGCCCCACTGAATCCGCCTACGCTCCAAATGCCATGAAAGGAAGCAAAAATGGGGCGTTCATAGATTTTCTCCAATTGCACACCCTGGGTATTCACTGAAATGTTACACAAGTTGCCACATAAACCAAATAGATAGAGGCAGACTGCCAGTTGCCAGGCATGACTGACCTGTCCGATCATTGACAGCATGATGATGTACCCCATGATGGCAACACGCAAAATGTTCTTGCTGCCGAATTTTGCCGCAATCCTGCCACTAAATGGCATCATCGTCATTTGTCCGAGTGGCAGCATCAGCAGAATACTCCCCAATGCCCCCTCAGAAAGTTGCAGGCTGGCCTTGATATCCGGAATCCTGCTGGCCCAACTGCCAAAGCACAATCCCATAGCAAAAAAGTATAATCCAAGCGCAATCCTGGATTTCAATCTCGGTTGTTCGGTCATCTTGTAGTATTCTGAACTACAAAGGTCTGTATTTCAAACTTCTCATCTCCACTTTCATTCCTGTATTGTGGCATTGGATGGCAAATTTACCGGACTTGTATTCATCGTCATGGTGACTCATCACGAGTTCATTATTGACCCAGATCTGAATATGTCCGCCCACTGCCTTCACCTTTAGCTGAAGCCACTCACCATCTTTAGAGAGCAATGCTGTTGCTTTTCCAGTGGGTTTTCCTGGCTTCCAAAGCCATCCAGTATGCGCATCCTGGATATGGCAAATCTGCGCTTCATAGCCCCTGGGGAATCCATCGGGGTTGTCTGAAGGCCAGTTTGCCCTAAAATACAATCCGCTGTTGGCTCCGCCTCCGAGGTCTGTTATCTTGAATTCGCCCACAATCTCCAGGTTCTGCATCACCGGTTCAGCATACAAATGGCCCCGTCCACCCTCACCGGTGAGGATGCCGTCTTTCACTTCCCAGGTGGCATTTCCTTTGGCTGTCCATCCTTGTAAATCCTGCTCATTGAATAGCTTATACCATTTTCCTTGTGCCGATGCGCCAATCCCCATCAATAGCAGGGTAAACATCACAACTGCCTGTAGCGCAAGGATTTTTATACGAGAAAGAGTTTGTCTGTTCATGTTCAAACTGTTGGAATTTTGAATATATTAGATGAATATAAAGATTTTCAATCTCACTGCCAATGAAACCGATAGTTCAGATTTCGCTGGATCTTACAAATATTGATGAAGCCCTCGAAACAGCTGCCATGGCCCTCCGAGCGGGGGTGGACTGGTTAGAAGCGGGAACGCCGCTTATCCTGGCCGAAGGCTTGCATGGGGTACGCAAACTGCGGGAAGCTTTCCCGGGCATACCTATTGTAGCTGACCTGAAAACCATGGATGGGGGATACCTGGAGGCTGAAATGATGGCGAAAGCCGGAGCCACCCACGTTGTGGTTATGGCAAGAGCACATGCGGAAACCATCAAATGTGTGGTCAAGGCAGGCAAAGATTTTGGTGTAGAGGTGATGGGCGACAACATGATTTGTGAAGATATGGTAGCCGGTGCCAAATGGCTGGAAGACCTGGGGTGTGACTATGTCATCCACCATATCGGATATGACGAACGGAGGGGGATTGCCGCCATGGGTCACCGCATGCCGAGCCCAATGGACCAATTAAGAGAAGTGGTGCAGGCTGTAAATATTCCTGTTCAGGCAGTTGGTGGATTAACACTGGAGCAGGCCATTGCCTGTCCGGCTTATGGAGCACCACTGGTTGTATTGGGCGCCCCGCTTACCATTGATGCAGATGCGTTCCGCACTGCAGATGGTAACCTGGAAGCTTCGCTTAAACTCATTTGTGACAAAATTCATGCTTACGGAGATATTTGATTAGCAATAAAAATTTATCGATGAACAAGATGACTGCCGTTGTCAATTATGCTCCCGAAAAGGGAAGTGTTGAATTAAGGGATATCGACCTGCCCATATTTGGAGATGAGGATGTGCTTTTGCAGGTAGAAAATGTGGGTGTTTGTGGAAGCGATCTTCACCAATGGACAGCCGACCACAGCTGGCCGGTCAATTATCCAGTAGTGTTGGGTCATGAATTTGGAGGTCATATCGCTGCCATTGGCAGCCGGGTGAAGGGATGGAATGAAGGGGATAGGGTAGTCAGCGAAACAGCAGCCATCATCAATGCCAATAATCCCATGAGCAGGCAAGGGCTTTATAACTTGGATCCTACTCGCAAGGGCTTCGGTTATGGCGTGAATGGTGCCATGACGAAATATGTTTCCGTTCCGGCTCGTTGTTTGCATAAGGTCCCGGATCAGGTCCCCTTTGAAGAAGCTTGCCTGACGGAACCCTGCTGTGTGGCCTATAATGCAGTGGTCATGAACGCCCGGATCAAACCGGGTGACAGGGTTATTGTAATCGGACCCGGCACGATAGGCATATTGTGTGCAGCCATGGCAAGGCTTTGTGGAGCTGAAGTGGCCATCGTTGGACTCGAAAACGACAGCAAAAGGCTGGAATTATCCCGAATATATGGTTGTACTCCCATAGTGGGTAATGCACTGCAATGGGCTTTGGAGCGAGATGGCTTAGGTGCCGATTGTATCATTGACGCGGCAGGGAACAGTGCCACTTTAAAACTGGCATTGCAATGGGTGCGGCCCAATGGGCACATCACCAAAGTGGGTTGGGGACCGCAACCGCTCAATTTTTCCCTGGATCCATTGGTGCAGAAAAATGTCACCCTCCAGGGCAGCTTCAGCCATAACTGGCCGATTTGGGAAAAAGTGATTGGATTGATGTCAACCGGTGCCTTGGATGTGAAACCCATCATTGGCGGCGTTTGGGCACTGGAGGATTGGCACACAGCCTTTGAAAAAATGCACCATGGGGATGTGGTAAAAAGTGTCTTAAAACCTTAACGGTATGCGGCTGGTAAATAAGGTTTATATCATAACAGGAAGTACAACGGGTATTGGAAAGGGAATAGCCAAACGCTGTATTGCAGAAGGTGCCAAGGTATTGGTTCATGGATTGGAACCTGATTGGGCGATGGAATTGGTCAATGAGCTGGGCAAAGACAAGTCTGCTTATATGATAGGCGACTTGACGGAAGAAAAAACCTGTAAGATGCTGGTAGGCAAAGCGGTAGAGGTTTTCGGAAAATTGGATGGTATCGTCAACAATGCAGCCATCGTGGCTTCCTCCAATATCGATACCACAGATAGGGCATTTCTCCAACGCCTATTTGAAGTGAATACATTTGCTCCATTACAATTGATTCAGGCTGGCTTGCCTGAACTGGAAAAAACACATGGTGCAGTGCTCAATATCGGATCAGTCAATGCCTACAGCGGTGAACCCAATCTGCTGGCTTACAGCATGTCGAAGGGTGCCCTGATGACCATGACTAGGAACCTGGGTGATGCTCTTTTCAGGACATTCGGGATCAGGGTAAATCAGATTAATCCGGGTTGGGTACTCACTGAAAATGAGGCAGATAGAAAAAGAAAACACGGACTTGCAGATGATTGGTACAAGGAGTTGCCGGATGTTTACGCCCCGTCAGGCCGTCTGCTTTCCCCCGCTGAAATTGCAGCAGCTGCAATTTATTGGTTATCAGATGAAAGTGGTCCGGTAAGCGGACAGGTAGTTGACCTGGAACAGTATCCTTTCATCGGCAGAAACCCTCCCAAAGATTCATCCA
>JBDLTO010000119.1:0-4095 GCA_039805815.1 Bacteroidota bacterium
TACCTGAAACATACCTATAGCCTTAATTGTATTGGACTGTTCAAGTTCAGCCTTTGGTGATTGCCTATAAAAACAAAGTGCCTGCATATACTCCATTTCTTCAGCCCTTGGATTATTGGCAAAAATCTCAATATAACCTTTAAACAGGTTTTCTGCTGTTATATAATCTTTCAGGTTGTAATGCGAGTATGCGAAACGATAAAAAAGATCCTCATGCTGGGGTGTTCCCTTGAACACAGGAAATAATTCCTCATAGAGAACTTGTGCCTGACGAAACTCTTTTTTATCGTAGTAAGTGTTTGCCATTTTCAGTTTATACTCAAAGTCTTTACTCTTAAGTACTTTACCAAATTTGGAACATCCTGTAAGTACAACAATAGTCAGCAAGAAAAATAGCTTATTCCATTTCATGTGAGGTGCAAAGTTAAGCATTTGAGCCTTATACTAAGATACACTAACCATGTTTTTCTAATGGTTAATCTTGTCATAAAAACAGGAATGCCCTCCTTTACGGAAGGCATTCCTTGAAATATCTAAAAATATTACTTTTTTGTCCTGAGATTTGGGTGAGGTGCAGGAACTATATTAGGTTCACCTGTATTTTCACCGGTTGCACTCAAGTCAATAACATTAGCATCACCTTCTGTTTGACCGTACTTGTTAATAAGCCTGTCCGCAGCAATCCCCTGCTGCTCTGAAAGATAAGTAATGATTGCATTTACCCTATCCCAGCTCAGTTGTTGACTTGCTTTGGATGCTTCTGCGTATCCGGTAATAAATACTTTACATACTGGGTTATTCTTCAGTCTGTCTGCAGTGGAAGCCAAAATACTTTCAGCATCTTTTGACAATTTAGCAGAACCTTTGGCAAAAGATACGCTTGGGATGTTACCCATGTTACAGGTTGGAGGTGCTGGCGGAGGAATAAGCTTACAGCAGGGAGGCTCCGGACATTTTCCTACACCGTTTACATCTACAGGCTGGCATTCACTTGGAGTGATCAACTGCTTGTCTTTGAAATCTGGAACACCATCACCGTCTGTATCCTTGCTTACACCATTTGAGTTAACAGGAGCTCCTGCTGGCGTATTCGGCTCACGATCAAACTGATCTGTTACGCCATCACCATCAGCATCATCAAGAACTACCTTTGGCATTTTCATGCGCTTCGGAGAATTAAGCTCAGAGTATACGAATTCAAGTGGGTTTTTCCAGTAAAGTGGTTCTACTGACTTTGTCTTCTTCTGGGCAAATGTGTCCAGACCTGCGAACAGGAAGATTCCCAGGAACAGGGCCGAGAGTATATTTTTAATTTTCATAAATAAATAATTTGAAATACTGATGGTAAAATTAGAATAAGTTAATGTTGATGCCTATTGAAGTGAAGCTCAGAGCATCATTGCTATTAGAAAGCACAGCTTCTCCAAGCGGCGTTGCCTGATAACGCTGACCATCAAGCAAGTCATCCTTTACAAAAGAAAGCCTATTCTCGATCGCTACATTAACCTTTTTGGAAATCTTGAATGCCATACCGAGTCCTGCTGTTTGTGAGAACCTGGCAGTCATACCAAAAGCCTTGGGTGCCTGTGTATTGGATTCACCAGGGGTTTCATAAGTACCGTCCAAAAGGGCCTTAACTGCATTTTTAGTATCATTCCTCGTATCCCATGTTCCGTTGGGAATACCATTGAAGCTGTATTTAGAACCACCTGCATTTTTGGCATCAACCATTGTTTTGTAGAATGTTGCGCCTACACCAAAAATCGCATACATACCAAACTTGGGTTCTGCCTTGTGGAAACGGATATTGGTAAAGTTAAAAATACCCTGGATACTAAGGTCACTAACCGTAGTTTTATGATTCAGGAAAATTTTATCTGTTGGTACATAATAGTTGCCCTGACCATCTTTGGTCCAACCCTTGTAACCATTGCTGGTCCAAGCAGTATTATTGATGTAATTGTTGGTCTCTTTCCAGTTCAACCCCTTTGCTGTTCCGCGATAGAACTCACCTCTCACAGAAAAAAGATAACCCAAAGCTTTTCTTGCATGAACACCAAAACCAAAATTTGGCATTACTGACGCCACATCACCAGCAATGGTTGGGGATCCTAATTTCAGTCCAAGTTCCCACTGGCTTCTTGGTTTTGCAGGAAAAATATACTGGTTATTGAGGAACTCATTGTGTTGAGCCATTCTGGATGGTGGGATAAGCGATGAATCTTTCCATTCATTGCCACCTTCAGTGGAGCTTTGTGCCTGAGTAGTCATAACCAGGGCCAAAAGACCAAGGATTAGAGAACACTTTTTGATTGTCATACGATGGAGTGTTGGTTTAGATTTAGATTTTTACTTGGAAAACAAGTTGTTACAAAAGTAGTGTTAATGTTTTAATTCTCAAATAAATATACTGATTTTTAGCCTACTTTCCGGTAAAAACTGATTAAAATCAGGTACTGTGTATGGCTAAAATTAAATTCTGTACCATGATTTGCCAATATCCACACTTACTTCACAATTAATTGTAATTTCGCAACGATTCATGAACCCATCCCAATCAATCATAGCTGCAGAACTCAGGCAATTTGAAAGTCTTTTCAAAAATGCCGTAAAGAGCAATGCACCAATGCTTGACAGGATCCTCAAGTATATAGTACGAACCAAAGGCAAGCAACTCAGACCAATGTTCGTATTGCTAGCCGCGGGGGTAAGCGGGGGTATTAATGAAGTAACCTACAGGGCAGCATCCGTTGTTGAATTGCTCCACACTGCTACACTGGTACATGACGATGTTGTTGATGAGGCGTCTGAGCGAAGAGGCTTTTTTTCCATATCTGCATTATGGAAAAACAAAGCGTCGGTACTTGTTGGAGATTATTTACTCGCAAAAGGCTTATTACTCTCATTGGAAAATGGCGATTTTAAGATTTTGGAAATATTATCGGATGCCGTAAGAAAAATGAGCGAAGGAGAATTGCTGCAACTTGAAAAATCAAGATTGCTAAACATCAAGGAAAGTGACTATTTCACCATAATCGAGAATAAGACTGCATCATTGTTGGCTTCAGCTTGTGCCGCAGGTGCTTATTCTGCCAGTCAGGATCTTGAAATTACAGAAAAGATGAGGCTGTTTGGTGAATATACAGGTGTTGCCTTTCAAATAAAAGATGATCTTTTTGACTATGGAGATGAAGATGTAGGCAAGCCTACAGGCAATGACATCCGCGAAAAAAAACTTACTCTGCCGTTGATTTATACACTTGATCAGGTAGATGCGAAAACAAAGAAATCATTAATTTACATCATCAGGAACAAATACAAAAGCAAAGCTGATATACAGCAAGTCATTGCAGCTGTTAAGGACGCAGGAGGCATAGTTTATGCCAGCAGAAAAATGGAAGAATATAAGAACAAAGCAATTTCCATGCTGCACACCCTGAAGGAAAGCCCTGAACAAATGGCGCTGGAAGAACTCGTGCGATATACTACGGAAAGGAGGAAATGATATGGAGGCGCAAAAAAAACGCTGGAAGATCAAAGATCTGCCAATGGCGGAATCTGCTACACTTAGGAATGCATTAAATATTCACCCACTCATATGCGCATTGCTGTGGGATAGAGGAATCCGAACTTTTGATGAAGCAAAATCTTATTTCAGACCCACGGTTTCTGACCTGCATGATCCTTTCTTAATGAAAAATATGCAAGCAGCAGTGAACCGCATTCTGGCAGCTATTGATTCTGGGGAGAAGATTCTGATTTATGGAGACTATGATGTTGATGGAACAACTTCTGTTGCTATTGTATTTGACTTTCTTCAACAGATTTATGACCCAGCATTGCTTGAGTATTATATACCTAATCGGTACCGGGAAGGCTACGGTCTTTCCGCGCAAGGAATTGATTTTGCCGTTGAAAATGGTCACAAACTCATGATCCTCCTGGATTGTGGTATCAAGTCTGTTGATCTTATTGCAAAAGCCAGACTTCTGGGAATTGATACAATCATATGTGACCACCATATTCCGGGAGACAGTTTACCTGAGGCAATTGCCATTCTCAACCCCAAACAAAAGGAATGTACATATCCTTATG
>JBDLTO010000120.1:0-5067 GCA_039805815.1 Bacteroidota bacterium
ACTATTTTTCTGTATCAAAGACGTCAAATTGCAATTGTTGAAAAACTTTCTCAGCATTTAAAAAAAGGAGGATATCTCTTGTATGTTACATGTTCAGTTTATCAGCAGGAAAACACTGCTGTTGTTAATTTTCTAGAATCAAATTCATCACTTAAGCTGGTCAGTACAAAAATGTTATCAGCAGATTTTCAGGGTGGAGATCATCTTTTTTCAGCACTATTTACTTTACCAGTTTAATGCTGCCTGTTCCTGTCATATCGGAATATGTGATGATGTATGGTCCTGCTTTCAACATACCAACATTTTCCCACTTGAATACATAGATTTGATTGACATTGACTTGCTTGGACTCAGTGAAAATTACACGACCAAATAGATCTGTCAATTTAATTTCAATTTTACCATTAGCGGGTGCTTTATAAACTAAGTTTATTTCATTTTCAAAAGGATTTGGAAATGCTTTTAAACGGGTCTCTTTCAATAATGAAGCTGCATTTTTTTTGAGTCTTTCAATTTCCAAAATACCAAAAGCTTTCTGCATATTGGGTAACCCATAGCCTGATCGGGTATCAGGGCTTGCATGCAAGTCTCCACTTTGTTTTACCGCCTCAATAATCTCATCGTTGCGCATTTCAGGAAATGCTTGCCAAAGGCAGGCAATCAACCCTGCAATATTTGGATTGGAAAAGGATGTTCCATTGCCACTTGCGGGTAAGCCGCTGCTATTAATTAAAGCTGTTCCCCAGCCTACAGATACAATGTCTGGCTTAACACGCTGATCAAATGATGGTCCATAACTAGAAAATGGGGCGACTTGCCTGTTTATATTTACTGCACCCACTGCAAGAACATGTTCGCCGTCTGCAGGGGCACCGATGAATTTCCAGTTATTGGTTCCAGAATTTCCTGCACTATTCATCACCAAGATACCCTTTTTAAATGCTATCTCTGCTCCACGCGTGACTATAGTATTTTTTCCATTCATGTCTTCATACTTATAGTTGAATGCCGGATCATCAAATGTAGTATAGCCCAGTGAAGAACTTATGATATCAATTCCAAGACTGTCTGCCCTTTCTGCTGCCGCTACCCAGTTCTGTTCTTCAATTGGAAATTCTGATTTAACATCTTCTGTTCTGAACAAGTAATAATCAGCCTCTGGAGCTGAACCAACAAATATTCCGGGCAAGTTGGCAGCAAGTATAGAAAAACAATACATACCATGCGGGTCATCTTCCTGGACCTGACTATTGTTATCAACAAAATCCCATGTACCTCTTATCCTTCCTGAATTGCGTACAGAGTCAAAAGCTTTAATTGAATTATAGTTGAAAAAACCCCCATCTAAAACAGCAATGCTTACGCTTTGGCCTTTAAAACCAAGATTATGAAGATATTCTCCTCCATGGATTTGAATCTGTTTGCTGGAGTTGCCGTATTGTAAAGAATTAACAGTTGAGTTTCTAGATTGTGTCTCTTTGTTTATGTCTGTGATCTCCTCAATGAAATCCTGAATTACCTGCTGTGAGGGTTTAAAAGCAACTGGCTGTCTTTTTTTAACAAATTTAAAAGAGTTGATTTTTGACAGGGCCTGCTCATCTGTTGTCTGAATCAAAACCTGATTAAGCCATTTTGAAGTATTGATCACAGTTACTTTCCCTGCGAGCATTATGCTGTCAAGATAAATTTTTGAAACAGGAAGATCAGTGCTATCGTATTTGATATTGAACTTGATTCTTTTGGCTATGCTTTTTGGAGATAGAAATGTAGATGGGTTGGAGAGCTGATGTTGGGTTCCTTTTTTGTCGGTTAGTGTAATAATATATCTTGAGTACTGAGAAAAGGCATGAGTTTGGAGAAAAATAAAAATTACAAGTAATGCAGTTTTCATGTGTTAATTGTGACTGATGATCGTAAATTTCAAACCATAACTACCTGCTTCATAATATCCTGTGCTGTTATTTCCATTAGGCGGTTGCCAAATTTCATGAATTATCTCCTTGAAAATAAGTCCAATTTGTTTTGCATAAATTTCTTTTGCATAATTGATCTCAAAATAGAAATTTTTATTAGCCGGATTACCAATGGTATCATTTTGTTGCAAAACAGTTAAGCAATCAGGGAAGTTCTTGTTGTTAAAAATAGACGGAGATCCTACATTCGTATATGTATAATCCCAATTGTCTAGGTATAATAATGCAGGGTTGCCAGTTGTATTTATTTTGGCATTTCCTTTCCATTTGGTACCTGTTATAACAGGACTAACAAGTTTTATGTAACGCTGATTCTCTTCAATTACTTCGATAGTTTCATTTGATAGCGCAACCAAATAGGTATTGATTGGGTTCCATTTTGTAGTGTCATCTTTTTGACGACGTGATCTTGTTATTTTGAATGTTAACCTTCCGGCATTATCAATGCTCGCACTATCTGCTGCCTCTCGAATAATGTAAGTATTGATTTGTTTTTTTGTTCCGAGGTTCAGGTAAACCGAGGAATCAAGTTGGTATGTGATATATTTACCTTTAATTAACGGGAAATAATCTGAAGCAGGGATAAATGAAAGGTTTTCAGTTTCCTTTTCACAAGATATGAGCATGATGAGGCATATAAATGATATGGAAATCCTATAATGCATCAGTTTGTTCTTTGTATAATTCCACCGCCAATTACATCATCCCCCTCATAGAAAACGGCTGATTGTCCGGGTGCTATACCTTTAGCAGCGTCATAAAAGGTAACGCCAATCCCATCTGCTTTGGTATGCAGCGTTCCATTATTACCAAAATCTTTGTATCTGATGCGTATAACAGCATCCATGCCATCCTGTATGCCGTCATACTTTATGTAGTTTAGTTTACCAACAAGCATGTCTTTTTGTAGTAGATCTTCTTCGTCACCTAAGGTTACAGTATTTGTAACTGGGTTGATGGATGTAACGAAAACTGGTTTTCCCATAGCTATATCCAAGCCTTTACGTTGACCAATTGTATAAAATGGGTATCCTTTATGTTTGCCTAGGATTTTTCCAGACTTGTCTATAAAGTTTCCACCATTTACGCTGGTTTCAAGTCCTTCTACATTTCTTTTTAAAAAACCCCTGTAGTCATTGTCTGGAACAAAACATATCTCATAGCTTTCATTCTTTTTGGCCAGTTCAGGATAACCAAAATCATGAGCCATTTGCCTGATGGCTGTTTTCCTGAATTTTCCAAGTGGTAATATGGTCCTGCTCAATAAATCCTGTTGTAACCCCCAAAGTACATAGCTTTGATCTTTGGTTTCATCCAATCCTTTACTGATGACAAACCTATCATTGTCGTGTTGTCGGATATTGGCATAATGTCCGGTTGCTATAAATGCACAATCCATGGCATCCGCTCTTTTCAGAAGAGCCCTCCATTTGATATGTGTATTGCACATCACACAGGGATTGGGGGTTCTTCCTGCGAGGTATTCTTCAATAAAGTTATCAACCACAAAATCTCCAAATTCGTCCCGAATATCCAGGATATAGTGGGGGAAACCATGCTGAACTGCAGCCGCACGTGCATCATTAAAGGAATCAATATTACAGCATCCTGTTTCTTTTTTACTGCCACCAGAACTTGCATAATCCCATGTTTTCATGGTTATACCAATTACTTCATAGCCTTCCTCGTGCAACATCAATGCTGCCACAGTGCTGTCTATTCCACCACTCATCGCCACCAATACCTTACCGTGCCTGCTCATTTTTTTGTGTAAAGTTAAGGAAAGGGGTGGCGTCTGCCATCATTTAGTCTATGAGGTTATTCTTTACTGCATAAAAAACCAGTCCAGCTGTATTTTTCAATCCAAATCTTTCCATAAGTCTGTCTTTGACAGATTCGACTGTTCTGGCAGAAATTTCCATTTTTTGTGCAATCTCTGAAGCTGTGAATTCAAGACATAGTAATCGGATTACTTCTTTTTCTTTTTCTGAAATATTAATTTCAGTGTTCAGTGAGGGAATTGTTTTGTTTTTGGCAGATTTTTTGAGGAGTACCCTGTTTACAAAATTATTCAGGTAATATCCCCGCACCATAACTTCCATGATGGCTTTTTTAATTTCTGACGGATCAGCATTTTTAAGAAGATAACCGTTGGCTCCATTTTCCATGAGGTGACTCACAAACCTTTCATCCTCATACATGGTAAGAATAAGTATCCTAATATCAGGAAATCTTTTACTGATTTCTTTTGTTGTTTCAATACCATCTTTTCCGGGCATTCTTAGGTCCAGTAGAACTATGTCTGGTTGTTCTGCTTGTAATTTTTCAAGAAGGTCGTCACCATTTTCGGCTTCAAAAATGAAGGAAATGTTTGTGTATGGCCTGAGTGAAAGAATTACACCTTTTCTGAAGATCTTGTGATCGTCAGCTATGCCAACCCTAATGTTGCTCATGCGGAAGGTGGTTTAGTTCAAATGAAGCAACAAATATACGTTTTCAGGTATTTGCTGTCTTCTGAAGTGGGATTTCTATCGTTACTTTAAAGAAAGTTTGTGAATTATCCTTTTCAAATTTGATTTGTCCATCCAATACTTTGATCCGACTTTGAATATTCTTCAGTCCAAGTCCGATCGAACTTTTATTCATTTTTTCAAAATCATCCTGATTTATTCCTTTTCCATCATGATGGAATCGGATATAAAAATTTCCTTCATTGATATTTTGAGTGATGTGTATGAAACTCGCATTGCTGTGTTTCAAAACATTATTGACAAGCTCCTGGGTGATTCTGAATAAAAGTAATTCTTTCTGGGGTTGCAGTCGTTCACGGTAGTCATGAAAGCGACAATTGGCATTGATGGCTCCGGAACCACTGATTTTTTGAAATAGGTCGTTAACAGCCGATTCAAGTCCGAAATTTTTCAGAGTAGGGGGCATTAGGCTGTGAGAGATGTTTCTAATCAGTTGAATGGTATCATCAATGATGTTTTTAGCATTGTTGATACTTTGAAGTTGGACTGAAATATCTTGATGAACAAGGTTGTCGTTTAAGTAAAGTCTTGCGGTAGCCAGAAGTGGCCCAGCATCATCATGT
>JBDLTO010000121.1:0-2599 GCA_039805815.1 Bacteroidota bacterium
GTTATTTGCTGAAACATCAGGCCACTTTCCTGCAATTAAAAATTGATTCAGTTTTGAGAAAGGATAATCTTCATTGATTCCTTTTAACAGAATACCCTCAATTGTACCATTTGCATTTAAAATTGCAGATCTGGTTGCAAAACTTGTAACAGATTTTATATTGTTACTTGACTTGATTAGATTAGTAATAGCAGCTGTAGCCTTAATCGGGGTTTCTTCTGCAATGGCTACTTTAACGGGCTCATAATGCTGAATCCTTAAATGCCCCCAAAAGTTAAAGATTTTTGCAGCAACAACTTCCTGGAAACCATTGATAAATGAAAGTGAAATAATCATTGCTGCTACACTAATTGTTGTAGCTGCAATGGAAATTCGCATGATAAACCTTGAAAAAGCACCGGTTGGTGCAAATATCAATTTACTGACTATTCTAAGTGGAAGTTTCAATTCTGCTATTCTTGTAACATAAAATTACTAATCAATTATTGATTAATTTCGAAATAAAATACCGGAATGCTTGCAAGAACACTTTTGTTGACAACAATCTTATCAATAACGATTTCAGCAATTGGGCAAAGATTACCGGATGTAACATACAGTTCAGCAATTAAGTCGATAAAATTTTCAAAATTCGGAGATCAGGTTTCTTATCCAATTATCAGGCTAAATACAGCAGATCAACTTGAATTGCATTTTGATGATTTGGATGGGGGAGTGAGGAATTACTATTATACTTTTGTTTTATGCAATGCAGACTGGAGTCCAGCGCAATTGAGCCAGTTTGATTACCTTAAAGGTTATTCTCAGGTAAGAATTTCAACTTATAGAAACGCTTCAATTGCCCTCAAAAAGTATACCCATTATCAGGCAACACTTCCAGACAGAAATGCTTTTCCAACTAAATCAGGAAACTATTTGCTCAAAGTTTTTTTGAATGGCGACACTTCAAAATTATCTTTTACAAGAAGATTTTTAGTTGTTGATGAAAAAATGAGTCTCAGTACCCAACTCTTGTTGCCTTCCAATCAGCAATTTTTTCAAACCCATCACAGGTTACAAATTATGCTTGATACTAAAAATATTGGCATTCAGTACCCTCAGCAACAAATCAAAATCAATGTACTACAAAACTACAGATGGGATAATTTGCTTAGGATTGGTGGACCAACTTTTGTGAAACAAGATATGCTGCAGTATAGTAACGAGAATGAAATGATTATGCCCGCAGGTAAAGAGTTTCGTTGGCTTAATCTGCGAAGTTTCAGACTACTGGGAGACAGAATTAAAAGACAGGAAAATTCGGATTCAGCTTTTGCACTATTTGTTAAGGAAGATCAGCCCAGATTGCCTCGACAGTATTTCTATTACAGAGACCTGAATGGCATGTATATGCTGGAAACAACTGAGCAGATCAATCCTTTCTGGAATGCGGATTATGCAAAAGTTAATTTCAGCTTCAGACCTCCAAACGGACAGCCGTATGGTAATGCTGATTTAATAATAATGGGTGAAATAACAAATTATGGAAAAGATCCTGATGCTTTGATGCAATTCAATGCAGATAGGGGTTGTTACGAAGGTAGCCTCTTTCTCAAACAAGGTTATTATGATTACCAATATGTTTTGAGGACAGTTCAAAATGGAAAGCCAATATACCAGAGTACTTACACTGAACAGGATACCTGGGAAACTGAAAATAACTACCTGATATTGGTTTATTTCAGATCACTTGGAGGAAGATATGATGAACTGATTGGAATTAGGCAATTCAATAGTCAATTCAATAAAGAATTCAGATGAATTTACTATATTTGCAGCGGCAGGTCTTACACGACCAGCTCCTGCTGAAATCCCCCAGGACCGGAAGGTAGCAAGGGTAGGTGGTTGAGCGGTGCGATGTAATCAACCTGCCATTTTTTGTTTAAAATTCTCCTGAATTCATATATAGATTTTTTAACTTGCGTCAATAACAGACTTTACATGAAATTTTTTATTGATACTGCCAACCTAGCACATATTAAAGAAGCTGCAGATTTGGGAATTCTTGATGGGGTCACAACCAATCCATCTTTGATGGCAAAGGAAGGTATAAAAGGTAATGCAAACATATTACAACATTATGCTGATATCTGTGCTTTGGTAGATGGTGATGTTAGTGCTGAAGTACTTTCAACAGACTTTGCTACCATGATCGAAGAGGGAAAAGCGCTCGCAGCTATTCATCCTAATATTGTTGTAAAAGTTCCAATGATTAAGGATGGTATCAAAGCCATAAAATGGTTTACTGATAACGGAATCAGAACAAACTGTACATTGGTTTTTTCTGCTGGTCAGGCTATCCTTGCAGCAAAAGCAGGTGCCGCATATGTTTCTCCATTTATAGGTAGGATTGATGACAGTAGTTGGGATGGTATCGATCTCATCTCACAAATAGCTCACATTTACCAAATTCAGGGATTTGACACCGAAATTTTGGCAGCTTCTATCAGAAACCCATTGCATATCGTGCGTTCAGCTGAAGCAGGTGCACATATTTGTACATGTCCATTGTCGTCAATACTTGGACTTCTAAAGCACCCACTTACAGATCTGGGACTTG
>JBDLTO010000122.1:0-24043 GCA_039805815.1 Bacteroidota bacterium
GCCATTAAAATCTATTTTCCTTTCCAAGAACATGTTAACAAACAAAAAAATTCTGGTCGGGATAACTGGTAGCATTGCCGCATACAAAACAATAACCCTCGTAAGACTGCTCGTTAAGGCTGGGGCTGAAATCAAAGTAGTTATGACCGAAGCGGCTACTCAATTTGCTTCACCCTTGGTGCTGTCAACACTGGCCAAAAATAATGCCATATATAAACTGAGTGATGAGGATGCCTGGAGCAATCATGTGGAATTGGGCCGATGGGCCGACCTGTTCATCATCGCACCGCTGAGCTGCAATACATTATCCAAAATGGCCAATGGGCAGTGCGACAACCTGTTGCTTGCCGTTTACCTGTCAGCCACCTGCCCGGTATTGGTGGCACCGGCCATGGATGAAGACATGTGGCATCACCCTTCAACCAAAAGAAACCTTGCCCTTTTACAAAACGATAAGGTAACCACCATGCCAGTTGGAAACGGTGAACTGGCAAGTGGCTTATTTGGCGAAGGAAGGATGGCCGAACCAGAAGAAATCATTGCATTTATCAAGGAAAAATATTTCAGGGGAAATGAACTCGCTGGTAAAAAAGTATTGGTAACAGCAGGACCAACCTATGAGGCTATTGATCCTGTACGTTTCATCGGTAACCACTCCTCCGGAAAAATGGGTTATGCCCTTGCAGAAATTTTTTATGAAAAGGGCGCTGATGTTACCCTGGTAAGCGGACCATCACCATTAACTCCAGCCTATCCAGGCATCAACCTGCAAAAAGTTACCAGCGCACAGGAAATGTTCAGTGTGGTGATGGAAAATGCAAAAGATGCAGCTATCATCATCATGGCAGCCGCAGTTTCAGATTATACACCCTCAACTGTTTTTGAAAACAAACTCAAAAAACAGACTGAAGAACTGGAGCTGAAACTGATGAAAACAAAAGATATTCTTCATCACCTGGGTGCACAAAAGAAACCCGGACAATTCATCGCCGGATTTGCACTTGAAACAAATGACGAGTTTGCAAACGCACAACAAAAACTACTGAAAAAAAATGCAGATTGCATCATAATGAACTCATTGAGGGATGTCGGTGCTGGCTTTGGTGCAGATACCAACACCATCACCATCATAGACCACAACGGGCACCAAAGCTTCCCCAACAAAAGTAAAAAAGAAGTTGCAACAGATATTTATAACTACATCAGGCAGCAAATCGATTAAGGCTTCTTCAGAAACTTTTCTGCAAAAACCACTGCATACCTGCTACCCAGTTCTCGCTGTCCCTCAGTATTGAAATGCAGGAAATCACCTTTGTGAACCAGTCCTTCCGTACTTACAACTGCCGTGCGGGAATCTGTTTTGCTGTATGCACGAAACACTTCATTCATCTGCATAAACTGCTCATGAACAGTTTTAGAGAAGTAACCCAGTTCCCCCATTAATACTGGCATCTTCCGCTGACCACCCTCTTTGCGCATCATCCCGAACAGTTGTTCCAGGTTGCTTTGGTGCACGGGCAGACCTTTTGCATTGGCATCAGCCTCTCCCTGATGCCAGATAACACCTTTGATCGTCCCCAGTTTTTTAGCCTCGCCTAATCTTTTTTTGAAATTGCTGAAAAGTGGTACCTCTCTGTAAACTGAGTCATCAATCCATTTACGGATGGAGCTGCCCCCAACTGCTGTATGCACGAGCAGGATGGAAACATCAGGCGGACAAAATTCAAGCATTTTTTTTGCAAAGGATACGCCACAATCAAGCCCTACCATTGCAGGTTCGTTCAGATTCAATGGCTCTTTTGCAAGGATTGCCTCTCCATTTCTGTTCAATGCCAGTATCCGAGGGTTTGTTACCGTATCCTGTGGTTCAACCTGACCGCGACCAGCCATATTTGATTGTCCAGCCATGATGAAAACCCAGATTTTTTTCTTGTCTGGAACAACGGCCGGCTTTTCCTCCAGCACCGGAAAATAGCGTGTCCGCAGGTCTTCCTGGGCCAATCCGTTCAAAACAAACAAAAGCAATAAAGACAGCAGATGATAACGCATAGGAGAATTATTTATGCAACGTGAAAACTATTGAAATGTCACAAAAAACTCCCCTCCTGGCCAGGAGGGGTGGCTAGACCGGCGAACGAAGTGAAACGGTCGAGACGGGGTGGTGGAGTTTAATATCTGTCTCACTTCAAATAAACTGTTTTACCTGTTAGTGCTGACTGTCTCGCTGCATCCAGAATTTTCACCACCAGTACATTGTTTTCCAGCGAATACGCCCCAAAAGCAGGCACATTAAGTCTGCCGCGGATGACATCTGCGAAATAAGTAAACGGACTGGTATAGGTTCCTGTTTCTTCAGGGCTGAGAACATAACTGACTTCTGCTCCTTTTGAACCCTTCGCCTTCATTTCATTGTTGTTGCGCGTAATAACATATCCGCGTTCACCATACACTTCCATATCCTTACGGGCAAAAGGCCAGTTCCAGGAGGCTTGTATGATACATTGTGCCCCTGGATAGGTTACTATTATTGTTGCTTCATCATCCACTTTGGGATATATATGCGGCTTGAATTGTTGGGTTACCGCTGTTACACTTACAGGTTTTTCTCCATTCATCAAAAGTGTCATCAGGTTGGCCCCATAACAACCAAAATCCATCAATGCCCCACCTCCATTTTGAACAGGATCAGTGAGCCAGTTGAAGAAATCATCAGAGACGCCAATTTCGCGCGGACCTTCATGACCGTCGTGAACAACCATCTTCCGGATTTTACCCGCAAAAGAAGTATCACTGAAAAGCGATTTGGTCTTGTCTGTAGTTGGATACCAAGATGTTTCATAATTGGTTAGCACATGAATACCATGCTTGCTGGCAAGTGCAGCCATTTTCTCCGCATCGGTCACCGTTGTTGCCAATGGTTTTTCTACCATCACATGAATACGCCTCGGGGCGCAGGCCTCAACCACAGAAAGATGCTGAAGTGTAGTACCAAAAGAACTAACAGCCTCTGGTTTAACTTTATCCAGCATCGCAGCAAGATCAGTATAAAAGAAGGAAGCATCGAGTTTGAAGCGCTTCATCATCTTGTCTGCCAGTACCTTATCCGGCTCATAGATACCAACCAACTGCGCCACTGCGTCATTTTTCCTTCCCAAAATCCAGGATACGTGTCCGTGTGAAATACCTGCTACAGCAAGCCGGATTGGCTGGGCAGCTGCTTCACATACAATGAGCGTGATAACCAGCAAAAAAAAGAATTTCTTCATATTGGCAAACTTTAGCTGAATTTACCGAATGATTCTCAAAAAACAGGGAATGGATGAAATATCCTTTTACCTGTAGACTTATTAATGGCTGTGGAACAATGCCATGATTAATTAATCAACCTGTAAAGTTTTTTTAGGACGAGTCACAAAAAATTTCCCCTCCTGCCCGAAGCAACGCGCAGGGATAGGAGGGGTGGCGCCGCGAAGCGGAGACGGGGTGGTTCACATTAAATTACCCTAAAAAGCATCATAAATATCCGTCCGGTAAGGTTTGCCGAGCATCCGGTAAAGGGCTTTCTTCCATGGACCAAGAAACCGAAGCCTGTCTTTGATGAGGTGTGTGGATCCCCATAGCGCCCGGCGGTAAAGATTACCTTGGGAGGCATGGATTGCTGGTGTTTGGTGATTGGCCGGATTGACACGTATCATGGCTAATCCACCCCACATCTCCCTGTAAGTATCGTTATGCCAAAAAGAACCTGTGATATAATCAAGCTCCACATACTCCACAGCTGGATAACGATTGTATGGAATGCTGCTGATACCTTTTCTGCACTGGGGATTAAAGCTGTCATGCAACAGCATCACAAAAGGACTTTTATGGGGGTAGGAAAGAATCGCATGGAGATCTCGTTGCACCCCTGCACAGGTGTGGTCACCATCAACAAGTATAAAATCAAGTTTCTTTCCCTCCTGGTCAATCCTGGCAAAAAGGTCATGAACCAGCTTATCCCCTTCACCAACAATAAAGTGAACCTGGGGAAATTTAGGTTCCAGAAATTTTTTGGGTGCCGGGCTGATATCAATGGAATATACTTCTTTCGAAAAATGCTGAATCACCTGAAGACTGCCCCCCTTGTAGGTACCAATTTCGATGGCCACTTCAGGTTTGAGGTGGTTCATCAGATCAATAAGACAATATTTTTCTGCTCTCGACATCTGCCAGTCGAGTGCAGGATCAACAGGAAATCCTGAAAAAAAAGGCGTACCTATATTCCCCTTCATCAGGCAAAAATAAAGGAATTAATTCCACTGAATGGCAAAATAGACAGCCGGCCTTTTACCGATATTGGTGATGTTGTGCGGGATATTTGATTCCACCCAAGCTGCATCACCAGTTATGATTTTTTCTTTAGTATTACCGAGTACCATTTCACCCTCTCCATCAATCATCAGAATGATCTCTTCATTCTTGTGCGTATGCGGCGCATGGCTGTTCAAACCTGGATTTAATGAAGTGATGTGGATATCAAAACGGTTAGTCATGATGGTTTTGCGGTCAAACAGCTGTCGCACCCCACCTCTATCATGCGCCCTGTACGTCATATCGAACCAGTCCATTACAAATGATGCACCTGCTGCAGTACCACGCGCAACATCAGGTGAAGCAGATGCCATGTTCATAGCATAAATTTCTACAGGATCCTTGCGCGGATTACCAAATATCACTTCATCACCCGGAAGTAAAAAAACAACAGAACCCTTGTCCAGCAATGATTCTGTACCATTCAGCTGTACCTTTACCGGTCCGTACTTGATAATAAAAAACATCTCCGCGCCGCCAGTACCGGTATTGAAACGCAGTTTCTTTCCAGCCCGAAGCTGATGACCTGTAAGTGATTGCTTATTCAATACTGCTCCTGAGCCATCAAACATCGCTTTTCCATCGTTGCTCCATTTATACACGTGGGTTGCAATTGGGGATTGTGCAGCGATGTTAAGGCTGATGAAAAGGCAAATGGCAATATGCAGATATTTCATGGCAGTATTTTGTTTCAAGTTAGTCTATTCGATTCTTTTTTCTTGCATTACCTGCTTACATGGCATATAAAAACCGAAATCGTTTTAGCACTATTATTGTTACTGACATTGGATTTAAAATACATTTACATAGCTAAAATTTTACAGGTATATGTTTAACAGTAACAGCATTCTGCTAACCGGAGCTTTGCTTTTCAGTTTGAATCTCCAGGCCCAGAAAACCACCAAACAACCCATATTGGGAACCCGTTCAGCAAAACTGCTTTCAGTAAATGGCATGCAGTTTAAAGACCTGAACAGAAACGGACAACTCGATAAATATGAAGACTGGCGCTTGAGCAACGATGAACGAGCGAGAGACCTCTTATCGAAAATGTCTGTAGAGCAGAAGGTCGGCTTCATGCTCATCAGTACCACCCGTTTGAAAAACGATAACGCCGCAGCCGGCGGCCGTGGGGGTGGCGGAGGCGGACCTGTGTCTAGCGATTTCAATGAAGAAGACCAGGTACAAAGCACCAACATGTTTACCCGAAAGCCACTGCCCACGTCAATGACAATGGCAGCAGGAACTACCAAAGGTGTCACCCAATTCCATCTGAGACATTTTATATTCAGGGCAAATGTGCCTGCAAAAACCACAGCTGAATGGGCAAACAAACTGCAGGCGCTTTGTGAAAGCGATGGTCTCGGCATACCTGCCATCATTGCCTCCAACCCCCGTAACCACATTACAAAAGATGCATCCATAGGATTAAGTGTGGGTACAACTACATTTTCAACCTGGCCTGGCGAACTCGGACTCAGTGCCACGCGAGACCTGAAACTGATCAGGGAATTTGCCGATATTGCAAGGCAGGAATGGTCTGCTGTTGGCTTGCGCAAAGGATACATGTACATGGCCGACCTGGCTACAGAACCACGTTGGCAGCGTGTGGAAGGAACATTCGGCGAAAACGCGGAATGGGCAGCGAAGATGATGACCGAAATTGTGCTAGGTTTCCAGGGTCCCAAATTATCTCCTTCCTCTGTAGCCCTGACCATCAAACACTTCCCTGGTGGTGGAGCAGGTGTGGGTGGGCAAGATCCACATTTCGACTGGGGGAAGTATGAACATTTTCCGGGCGGATTTTTTCAAAACAACCTGATCCCATTTAAGGCTGCCATTAATGCAGGTGCAAGTGCTATCATGCCCTATTATTCTATACCCAAGGGAACCAAATACGAAGAAATTGCCTATGCATACAACAAACCTGTTATTACTGGTCTACTGCGGGATAGTCTGGGCTTCAAAGGCATCATCAACTCAGATACCGGTCCGATAGAGATGATGCCATGGGGTGCAGAGAACCTGACCATTACCCAGCGTTACAAACGAACCATGGAAGCTGGCGTGAATCTCTATTCCGGCTCTGCAGATCCCACGCCTTTATTGGAAACAGTAAAGTCAGGGATGGTAGACATGAAACTTGTAGACAACTCGGTTTACCGTTTGTTGATGGAGAAATTTGAACTCGGGCTCTTTGAAAATCCTTATGTAGATGAGGAAAGTGCTGCAAGATTTGTGGGAAGTTCTACCCTACAGGCAAAAGCCGATATTGCGTTGAGAAAATCGATAGTGCTGCTGCGTAACGAAAATAAGTCTCTGCCATTGAAGGCAGGAACCAAAGTATATTTTGAATCCTATATGCAGAAAAGGGGTGGGGCTTCACCAAGCACTGTCTACCTTCCACAGCAAAATAAAAACGACCTTGTTTTTGTCAAAACACCTGAAGAAGCAGATGTGGTAGTGCTATGGCTTACACCCGGATCAAAGTCGCTTTTTGAAGGAGATGGGTCTCCCATTTATCTTTCTTTGTCCAAAAACGGCGTAGATATCAATTATGTCAATTCACTGTCTGCCAAAAAGCCAACAGTTCTCGTAGTTAATTACACAAACCCATGGGTAATTGATGAAATTTACAATGAGGGAAACAGGCAACGCTTTGCAGGCATTCTGGCAACATTTGGCACCAGCCAGGACGCCCTTATGGATATTCTGACAGGTAAATTCAATCCATCTGGCAAAATGCCCTTTACAACGCCGATTTCAGAAGAACAGGCTCAAAAACAACTGTCTGACGTTCCCGGATACCTCAAAGGCAAACAATACGGCCTTTTTTGGTATGATGAAGGGTTAAAATACCGTTAAATTACTATCTTTAATAAGTGAAAGACTGCTGCCTGTGGATTATATCCTATCAGGGAGCATTTTTCGTTTTAAAAACAAACAGCAAACAAGAACCTTTATGAGAAAATTAAGAACCCTAATGCCACTGGTAGCACTGCTGCTCATGACCTGCACGCAGGTGTTGGCACAGTCCATTATCAGGGGTAAGGTTACTGGTCCAAACAACCAGCCTGTAGTCAATGCCAATGTTGGCATTAACGGAACAACCCGCTTCACGCAAACAGATGCCAAAGGTGAATTCGCCATCAGTGCATCAAAAGGTGAAGTAATTGTCATCAGCTCAATTGGCTACAAAACCAGCGACATAAAAATCGCAAACATCACCAATCTGAATGTAAAACTGCAACAGGATGAATCAACACTGGAAAGTGTTGTGGTGGCTCTCGACATCAAACGCAACCCACGGGAACTGGGATACTCAGTTCAAAAAGTTGATGGTGATGATGTCAAGGAAACACAAAGGGAAAACTTCATCAATGGTCTTGCAGGCCGTGTGGCTGGTCTGACCATCAATCCTACAAGTGGTGTTGCCGGTGCTTCATCATCAATTGTGCTTCGTGGCTTCAATTCCCTCTCCATGAATAACCAGCCGTTATTCGTGGTGGATGGTATAGTTGTTGATAACCAAACAGTTGACGAAACATCAGATGGTGGCAGAGGTATCGGTCTGGCATCAGACAGGCCCAATAGGAATAGTGACTACCAGAACAGGATTGCAGATATCAACCCCAATGACATTGCTTCTGTAACAGTATTGAAGGGTCCGGAAGCTACTGCACTTTATGGCAGTCAGGCCAGCTCAGGTGCCATCATCATTACGACTAAGAAGGCCACCACTACCAAGTTCCAGATGCAGTACGACAACAGTTACAGGGTTTCTAAACTGACCCGCGTACCCGAAACAATCGACCGCTATGCAAATGGTACAAACGGTGTTCCATCCAGCATTTTCAGGTATTTTGGTCCGGAATATACCGGCAACGAAACCTTGTGGGATAATGTAGGATTATTTTTCAGAACCGGTATGGCCCAGACTCACAATTTGGGGATGGACTTCGGCTTTGGAAAATCTTTCTTCAGGGTTTCAGGTTCAGTATTTGATCAGCAGGGTGTTGTTCCCAATAACGATTTCAAACGCTATAACCTGCGGGTTTCCAATACCACCAAAATTGGTAAGTATGTTGAGATTACACCATCAGTGGCACTCACAAAAAGTGAGAACAACAAGGTGCTCAGAAGTGCAGGTGGTTACCTGTTGAGTCTGCTCATCTGGCCGAACAGAAACAATGTGTTGAGCTACGAAGATCCAGTGACAGGCGATAAACTGCCGCTTTTCAACAGCAATCCCAATGCGGATTACGACAACCCCTTTTTCAACGTTTACAACAATGTGGCAAAAGATGTAACCACCCGCGCTACAACCTCGCTTGGTATCAACATCAATCCTACCAGCTGGCTATCTGTTCAAGGCCGTTTTGGATATGACGCTTACAATATAGATGGCTATATGAGGTACCATCCCAAAAGTTTTTACCTCAGCTCTGCTCTCCAGGGCACACTGGACAATTTTTGGAGAAAATACAACGGCTACAACCATACCATTACCGCTACTGCCCGCAAGAAAGTGGGTGACTTTAGTTTCAGGGTGATGGGCGGTACCATGTGGCAAGATTACCAAACACAAATGTTTGCTGTCACAGGAAATACGTTGTCTTCAACAGAAAGCTTTGACAGTTCAACAACAGCGCCAAATTCACGTGTAAGGTTGCTACGCAACTATTTCGGTGAATACAACAAACAGATCCTTCGCCAACTTGCTTATTTTGGTGAGGCAGCTGTAAGCTATAAGAATGTTGTTTTCCTGAACTATACCCACAGGTTTGAATCCGCTTCCACCCTGCCTCAGAAAAACAGGAATTACGATTATCCAGGAGGAAGTTTAAGCATTATTCCAAGCGACATCATCAAGGAGCTGAAGAACAACGACATCCTCAGCTACTGGAAGATCAGAACATCCCTGGCAGGCACTGCCCGCTTGAATACACCTTATTCCACACAGTCTGTTTTTGTAAACAACTTCGCCAGTGGCGGTGGTTTCTCCTATGGCTTTACGAATGCCAATCCGGAACTCGCTCCAGAAAGACAAAGTACTTACGAGATTGGTACAGAAATGCGCTTCTTTGGAAACAAAATCAATCTGGATGCAACCTATTACAATACCCTCAACAAAGGTCAAATCATTGAAAACTTCCGCCTCAGTTATGGCACAGGTTTCGTGTTAAATACGCAAAATGCAGCCAGCACAAGGAACCAGGGAGTTGAAATCACCCTGAGCTCAGGGATCATCAATAAGGCTAAGTTCAGCTGGAACCTGCAAGTGAACTTCAATAAGATGTGGAACAAGGTTATTGATATGCCTAAAAATGTTGCTGAATACTATATTGCAGATACTTGGCTGTATGGTAATGCAAGGGGCGGACTCGTACTGGGCGGACCAACCACATCAATTACAGGATATGGCTATGAGCGTAATTTGAATGGTGACGTCCTCATCAATCCAGTAAACGGATTACCCGTAGTGGAGCAGGTTTTCAAAATCCGTGGCGACAGGAATCCGGATTTCACGATGGGTATCAACAACGCATTCCGTTTCAACAGGTTCAGGTTGAACTTCCTGTGGGACCTTAAAGTAGGTGGAGACATCTTCAACGGTACACACCGTTTCCTCACCGGAGCAGGAAGAAGTCTGCAGACTGCTGATCGTTTTACACCAAGGGTAGTCAAAGGGGTATTGAAAGACGGCAGAGAAAATACGGGTTACCCTACACCAAATACGATCGTAGTTATTCCAGCATTTAACGACGCATACTATACCAATATGCCTGAAGAAGATTTCATTGAGAAGGATGTAAACTGGTTGCGTCTCAGAGACCTTACTTTGAGTTATGCATTGCGTAAATCACCATTCAGGGATCATGGATGGATCAGGTCTGTAGAATTTTTTGCAACAGCAAACGACCTCATCCTCATCACAAATTACACTGGTGCAGATCCTGCGGTTAATGGTAATACAGCGGGTTCAAGGGGTGTTGGCGGATTTGGCTTCGATTACGGTACCATGCCAGCTCCAGTGAGTCTCAATATGGGTGTTAAAGCTTCATTCTAATTAAAGTGAAAAAAAAGATCATGAAAAAGAACAATATATTTCATCTCACCGCAGTGGCCATTTTACTGGCACTTACCGGTTGTGAAAAAAAGATCGATGAGGCGTTTGCCAATCCGAACGCGAGTGTGCGTGTTCCTATTGAAACACTTTTGCCCGGCATCATTGGTAATTTCGTTGGCAGTTCAGCTGCAGCCGGTAGTGCTTATGGTCTGGCAAATGATGGGCTGTACATAGGTCGCTACGTTCAATTCTGGGGTACCAACTCTGCCGGTAACCAGTATGATCAGATGGGTGGTGCTACTGGTGCAAGTGATATACTTGGATCAGTTTGGGCCATGCATTATTTTGGTATGGGTGAGAACCTGAACAAAATGGTAAAATGGGGTATTGAAGAAGAAAAATGGGATTATGCCGGTGTTGGCTATGCTATTCGTGCCTGGAGCTGGCTCCAACTCACTAACATGTATGGTGAGGTGATTTTGAAGGAATCTTTCAGGCCCGACCAGCTGGTTTTCAAATATGATAACCAAGAGGAAGTTTACGACTCCGTTCGTGCCATTGCACACAGGGCCATAGCTTATCTTGAAAAAACAGGCGGCCAAGCCAGTCAGGCTAATCTTGCCAAAGGAGACGCTTATTTCTACAATGGTGATGTCAACAAATGGAAGAAATTTGCCTATACTGTCCTTGCCCGTTCATTCAGTCACCTGAGCAACAAGTCCATTTACAATGCTGATTCTGTAATCAGGTATGCACAACTGGGCATCAATACCAATGCAGATAACGCAACAGCTAAGTTTGCCAATACAGGAATCACCGGAACATCAAACTTTTATGGTCCGTTCCGAAATAACGTAGGCACCCTTCGCCAGTCTGAATACATTGCCAACCTGATGAATGGACTGAATAGCAGATTCTCAGGAGCTGCTGATCCCCGCGCCTGGTATATGCTCAGGGAAAATACCAACAAAACCATCAGGGGTATTAAATTGAACAAAGGTAGCAGTGGCCTGGCTGCCAATGATCAGCCACAAAGCTTCTGGGGGCAGCCTTTTGGCACAGCAACAGCACCTACTACCGATGTCGCCTCCCGGTACATATTTAAGAATGGTGCACCATTTCCTATTATCACGGCAAGTGAAAACAAATTCATACTGGCTGAAGCATACCTGAGAAAGGGTGATGCCAATGCCGCAAGAACTGCATACATAGATGGTATAAGCCTGAATATTGACATGTTGAACGCTGATTTTAAAACAGATGTTCCTGCAGACAAACAGATAACGCCTGCCATGAAAGCCGCATTCCTAGCCAATACAACAATTGTTCCGGATGCTTCTTCACTAACGCTTAGCCATATCATGTTGCAGAAATACGTAGCCCTTTACGGATTTGGCATGATGGAGGCCTGGGTGGATATGAGAAGGTTTCATTATGTAGATCAGGATCCTAAAGGCGGACAGGTATATGCAGACCTTGTAATGCCTACCGGTACAGACCTTTTCATCAACAACAGTGGAAAGTACAGTTACAGAGCCAGACCTCGTTTCAATTCAGAATACCTCTACAATGTAGCTGAACTGACCAGGCTTGGTGCACTTGCCCTGGACTATAACACCAAAGAACAATGGTTTTCACAGAAATAAACAACCAGAAATTACAGCTCATGAAAAAATTAAACCTCATACAAAAACTCATGTCACTGCTTGTACTCGTTGCTGTGGTGGTTTCCTGTAAAAAGGAATACCAAAGCATCGCCCCGGTAGAAACTGACCTGAGTAACAAAGCCAATGTAAAGTTTTACAATGGTATTGTAAATTCCAACAGAACCTATATCTACGCTGAACTGGTGCCACTCAATGGCGCAACAGTTGCCTATGGCGGCGTATTCCCTGCATTATCACCTTCATACACTGCATTGAATCCAGGTTCTATAAACATTGTTATGCGTGATACCCTTGTTCCAACTACGCAATTCCCGCTCAATTTCTTTGCTGAATTGGAGAAGGGCAAATACTATACTGTTTTTGCCTATGATTCCCTGAATTCGCCTAAAAGAAAAGTTGTGCAGGATAACATACAGCAATTCGGTGACACCACAGCCAGGATACGCTTTGCAAACTTTCCATACAGCTCGGCTGCCATACCCAATGTGGATATTTACTCAGCAAAAAGAAAAGAGAATATCTTCACCAATATCAGTACTACAACTGTTACTGATTTCATCCCTTATGCTTCTGCAGTAAGCGATACACTTTTTGTGAGGGCAACAGGAACAACTACAGACCTTACCCAGCTCAATGGCTTGTTACCAACTGCCAGAAGAAGCTATACTGTAATTTTCAGAGGTAGTTACAGGGTTACATCCGGCACAGCAGCAAGGACATTGACCTCGTTCCTTACTTTTTAAACCTTACTACATACACGAGGTGATTCTTTACCTCCACAAAAAAGCCGGCTGCACAATGCAACCGGCTTTTTTGTAGGTAGTATATCCGGTGAATTGGTTAAAACTTCCAGCCCAAGCGGACTGCAACCCTGTGCATGGTGTATAAATCTGTTGACCGGGCTGAACGGTTCTGGCCAGGCCCCATCCAGTAATCAATATCATAACTCTCTTTCACCTGTTTGATATTTTTAACTACTGACAGTTGTAGTCTCTCCTTTTTAGCTATTTTGAAGACAAATCCACCACCCAACTCAGCATAATATCCTCCTGTTCGTTCATAAACCCTGGAACCGATCCATGTTGGAACGGTATCGGAAGCCTTTTTAAAATTATACCCAGCTGATGCTGTCAGAAACGGAGCTGTTCCCCTGAAACTAAATACCCTTTGCACTTGGAGGTAAACGGGATATGACCTGAATCGGTAAAAATCGACGGCAGCCCCCAAACCATAATACCAGTGCTGTTTCTTTAAGCCTCCCTGCAAGCGCAGGTCTGCCGAGGGTTCAGTGGCACCAATTTGTAAACCCATTTCGGGCATCAACCAAGGTTTCAGTGCTTTCACTTGAGCATCTGCAATGCTGAATTGCAACAACAAAGATGCCAGCAACAGGTACCTGATCATTTGTCTGAGTTAATAGTGATAGAGGATTTGACCACAGGTTTTGAAGGATCGCTGAAGTCTATGAGGTACAACGCATCAGCCGCAGAAACCATAGCAATTGATCCAAGCGCAATTACATCGTATGCATTCATACCCTTAAGGTGACCAAGTTGTCTGATGTTATTTACATCTGCTGAATTGAAAATTTTTACACCATCCGCACCATCGCATATCAAAAGTATATCTCCAACCTTTGATAGACCATGCGGATTGGTAAGCGGATAAGATTTTAACAGCCTTGGTTTAGTAAGGTCAGCAATATCAACCACATCCAGCTGGTTGATGAAACCTTGACACTGGGTTCCGTTTCGGAGTGTTACAAAAGCATGTTTACCATCACTGATAACCGGATCACAGACTCGGGCATGTGTAAAGGTACCTACCTGCTTGGGTAGATCTTTGGATGTAACATCAAATATGAACATCCCTGTCATAGAGCCAATAAACAGGTTATTGCCAAAAGGAAAGATTGTTTCAATCCCCCAGTTACCGGTTGGAATATTCCTGATATACAAAGGTCTTTCAGGAACGGATACGTCAAATACCTTCAAATCCGTATTATCCACTGTATAAAGCCTGTCTTCCCGTAATCCAAACCGAGCCATACTTCCCCCTGTTCCATTGCTCACATTCCCCGATGCTGTGGCGGGCATGGCAAACATCATATCTTCTCTCCTGATACCCCAACCAAAATATTCTCCCTCTTCGAGCACGGTATCTACGGCCTGCCAATCTACGATGATTTTACCTGTATCATTGTCGAAATTGGGATAGTAACGTTGTGGAAAAACCCCGGTTACCACTTGCTGAAGTTTTACCTGCTGTGGATTACTGATATCTACTGCAACAAGGTCTGTGTACATATCAGCATAGAGGATATTTCCCCTTACAGCCATATCTACAGCTCCTGGGATATTCACAAATGCCACATTCTTGGGTGATGTTACATTGCGGATATCGATGATATGCACACCTTTATACAATTCATTGAGAAATGCGAAGCCATCCTTGTAGAATATCTTACCGGGGGCAACAAGTTCAAGTGGTGCGCTACTTTTGATGTTAGCCTTTACTTCCTCCTTGGTTTTGTAAACAGGCTTGTAGATTGTTGTTTTTCGGGCTACATTGTCTTTTAGGCAAGACTGAAAAGACAAGGCAATAAGAACAGCGATAGCCAATATATGTTTCATAGTACTTCTTTTCTGTTATGACTGCAAAGTTCCTTAAAAGGTTGCATATCCTGCAAAAAACAGGATAAACGGTTGTTGAAAGCACTGATTCCTTTAGATAAGCCTGTAATTGCGGAAAGCAAAAAACCGCCTTCCAGTCAGTTTCTCAAGCCAGTACATGATTCTTTTTTTAAAACTGAACCGTTTCCTGCTGATGTCTATGTCTATCTGCCAGTTCTTTGCTGCAATTCTTTGCTGCATGACTTTCGGGTGCGTACCCGAAAACTTTGCGAGCGAATCAAAATCATCATAATTAAAAACTGTTTCCCTGGCTTCAAGTGCTGCCTTCATGGATTTACCCATCCAGTTTTTGCTGAGTGTCCGCAGTTTTTTGTCCATTTTCTCAGGCGATTTCACCCAACCGTAGTGATAGACCTGTGCATCAATTAACCTGGATGGAAGTCTGTCTTTGATACCCATTCTGAATCCCTGCGCATCCTTAAAGGAGTGAATTCGGCTGTCGTTTCGGATGATGCGTATCTCTTTGTTATACCATCTCCTGCTATCACCTACATAGTCGTAGGTGCCATAAAAATGGAGGTATCCAAATACAAGACCCAGAACGCGCTTATCACTTAGGTACTTCTCACATGCCATTCTGATAGCAGCATGATATTGTTCATGGACAACCTCATCACACTGAATGTAAAAACCCCAGTCGCTATCGGGCGCTATGGATTTAAATGCTTTATCGGTTTCAACCGCCATTACCCTTCCTCCTTGCAGCAGAGACAGGTCCCACTCCGTTTCAACAATCCTGATTTTATCTGACCCAATACCCCGAATCAAATCCAGGGTATCGTCGTCACTTTTACCTACCGCAACCACCATTTCATCCACAACCGGTAAAATGGAGGTAATAGCTTCCACTGCCGGATAATCATTGATAATGGCATTGCGGATAATCGTGAAACCTGAAATCTTCATTTAGCAAAAGTAGTGCAGCAAAAGCGGAATCAATATTTTGGAATGTAATCTTGTAAAGTTAACCAGTCCATTTAAATACTACCCCTTTGAATTGAACAACAACTTATCTTTAGTTTGTATTTGGTAAAGCCCCTTAAAATCATTTCAATTGAAAAAAATTATCACCAACCTCACCTTCTGGGTGCTGATCGCCATCACTGCAGGTGCATTACTGGGCCACTTCAATCCGACTGCTGCGCTAAAAATGGAGCCCTTGGGTAAACACTTCATTACTGTCATCAAATGGTTTATCAGTCCGATCATCTTCCTCACCATTACCCTCGGCATCAGTGGCATGAATGACCTGAAAAAGGTAGGACGCGTAGGTGGTAAAGCCATTCTTTATTTTGAAATCGTGACCACCCTGGCATTGCTGATTGGGATCTTAGTGGCACATTTCATACAACCTGGTGCAGGCGTAAATACTGATGCGATCAAAGGTGGTGATATATCAAAATTTACATCGGGAGCCCAATCTTTTTCCTGGTTGCAATTCCTTCGTGATAACCTGACTATTCAGGTTCTACTGTTTTCCATCATAACTGGCATACTGCTCAGCAAATACAGCGGAAAAGAAAAAATTATCCATCCGCTCCAGGTTGCATCTCGTTATATTTTCAAAGCACTTCATTTTGTGATGCTTTTTGCGCCTGTTGGGGCATTTGGTGGAATGGCTTTCACCATTGGTAAATATGGTATTGCTACACTGCTGCCGCTCGGCAAACTGATGCTGACCGTATACATCACCATGGCTATTTTTGTGTTTGCCATCCTGGGTATGATTCTGCGGTACTATAAAATCAGCTTACTGAAGTTTCTCAATTACATCAAGGAAGAACTATTGATTGTGTTGGGCACTTCATCATCTGAAGCAGCCCTGCCATCGCTGATGGAGAAACTGGAAAAAATGGGATGCGCAAAGTCTGTTGTGGGTTTGGTTGTTCCGGCCGGGTATTCATTCAACCTAGACGGTACAACCATTTACTTGTCGATGGCCATTATCTTTCTGGCACAGGTATTTCATGTTGATCTCTCTTTTGCCCAGATGCTGACGATCATTGGTATTTTGATGGTAACATCAAAAGGGGCAGCAGGTGTTACAGGTAGCGGCTTTATTGTATTGGCATCAACCCTTTCAGCAGTGCATATAATACCTGTGGAGGGACTGGCCCTGCTGTTGGGTGTTGATAAGTTCATGTCTGAAGCGAGAGCCATCACCAATTTCATAGGTAATGGGGTGGCAACAATTTTTCTTGCCAATCAGGAAAAAGCATTCGACAGAATCCGCATGGAACAGGCATTTTCAAAAGAGGTATATGAATATGCCCCAGAGGAAATCTGATCAATACAACAATCACATATCTTTCTCACCAATCAAATCCCGGATAACAACAGAAGCCGCTGTAGCACCGAATACGGCTGGGAGGTAAGAGATGGTGCCGTAGGCTGATTTTTTGAAATTCTTACCATCTGTGAGCATCAGGCTTTCCTTGATATGCTTTTCAGGAGAAAAAACAGCTTTGATACCTGAACGGATACCATGCTGCTTCAGATTTTTACGAATCTGCTGGGCAAACGGACAATTATAAGTCTTGGAAATATCCACTACCTGCAACCTTGTTGGGTCTAGTTTTGCACCTGCTCCCATACTACTTACAACACGAATTCCTTGTTTGTACGCCTCCCTTAGAAAAGTAATCTTAGGTGTTATGCTGTCAATCGCATCAATAACATAATCGGGTTTAACAACAAACAATTCCTGAACCATATCAGGATTTACAAATGAACGAACAACAGTCAATACTATTTCAGGATTGATTGCGCGAAGCCTCTCTTCCATAATCAATGCTTTGGAAATACCATGGTTGGTAGACAAAGCAGGTAGTTGCCTATTACGGTTTGTTGGGTCAACCACATCCCCATCGATGATAGTCATTTTTCCTATGCCGCTCCTGGCAATAAATTCTGCAGCAAAAGATCCCACACCACCTAATCCCACCACCATCACATGCTGTTGTGTCAGGTGTGTCAGTTTGCCCTCTCCAATCAGCAAACTGGTCCTTGAAAGCCAGGAAGTATCCATTATTTTCAATATTTATTGCCCGCAAAGCTAAATGAAGTCCGGATTTTATTCAGTATATTTAGAATAAAATCAGTTCACATGAGCCATATCAAAAATTCAAGAAGGAACTTCCTTTCCCAAACAGCGCTCTTGGGTACAGGCATCTTTTTTTCAAAAGACATCCTGGCCCTGACAGAAAACAATAAAGCCTATAAGGTTTATCTTGGGGCCATTACTTATTCATTCAGGAGTATGCCCGGTACGATTGACGACCTGATAGGTTATTGCAAAGCGTGTGGCATCAATGCCATCGAATTGATGGGAGACCCTGCAGAAGCCTATGCCGGAAACCCATATGCATCAACCGGACCAATGCGTCCACCAGCAGGAGGACAGCGCCCTCAGATGACTGATGAAATGCGTAAATCTTTTGCAGAGCGAGCTGAAAAATCCAAGGCTTGGCGTGAAACTGTATCCATGGAAAAGTTTGTTGAAATAAAACAAAAATTCAAGGATGCGGGTGTTACGATTTATGCATACAAACCCAATGCTTTGGGTGAAAACAACAGCGATGCAGAAATTGAATATGTCATGAAAGCTGCTAAAGCACTGGGAGCAACTTCAGTAACAGTAGAAATACCCGGCAAGCCTGCTCACTCCAAAAGACTCGGTGATATTGCAGCTAAACACAAAGTTTATGTTGGTTACCATGCCCACCTGCAGGCCACAGATACTGCCTGGGATGAAGCACTGGCACAGTCGCCTTATAATTCTATGAACCTCGACTGTGGACACTATATTGCGGCTGGTGGTAACAACACGAAAGAAAGTCTGCTTGCATTGATAGAAGCAAAACACGATAGGATAACTTCCATGCACCTGAAAGACAGAAAAAACAAAACCAATGGTGGTGCCAATGTTGCCTGGGGAACTGGAGATACACCAATTGTGGAAATACTTCAACTGTTGAAGAAAAAGAAATACAGCATACCTGTTTCAGTAGAACTGGAATATGATATACCTGCAGATTCTGACGCTGTGAAGGAAGTCAAGAAATGCATTGATTATGCTAAAAAGGCGCTCAGTTGAGCGCCTTGTAATGAAATTTAAACGAGAAGGGGGCTAGATGCCCCCTTAATTTTTTATTGTGGAATGACTCTAAATACTGTCCCAGGCCCTTCAATACCCACATAGATATAACCATCTCTTCCCATCTCAACATTTCTGGTTCTGCCGATATTCAAAAGTATTTTCTCCTGACTCACTACTTTATTGTCTTTCATCACACAACGATTGATGTGATTAAAGCGGAGCGATCCCACAAGCAAACTTCCTTTCCAGGCGGGGTATTTATCACCTGTTACAAATGTCAATCCACTTGGTGCGATAGAAGGAATCCAGTATGTTACTGGTTGTGACATACCCTCTTTTTTACTGATAGCTGAAATGGGCTTGCCATCATAATTAATGCCATAAGTAATTACAGGCCAGCCATAGTTGGCACCTGACTGTATCAGGTTAAGTTCATCACCACCTCTTGGTCCGTGTTCAGTTTCCCAAATAAGTCCGGTTATCGGATCCATGGTCATACCCTGCGGATTTCTATTACCATAAGTATAAACGGAAGCTACAGACTTACCTTTCCCAACAAATGGATTGTCTGCTGGTATGCTGCCATCATCTTTGATGCGGTGAATTTTACCAGGAGCTGTTTCAAGATCTTGTGGAAATACTTTTTCCTGTCCGCGCTCACCCATGGAGATAAATAAGAAACCCTTTTTATCAAAAACAAGTCTTGAACCATAGTGATGCTTTGTTGCAGTATAAGGAAGTCCTTCAAAAACTTCCTGATGCTCAACAAACTCACCATTGCGTATTTTACCACGAACAACAGCTGTTGTGCCCAATGTTTTACCATCCACTACCTTACTTTTTGAGTAGGAAATATAAATCCATCCATTTTCTGCATATTTCGGATGAATGGTAATATCCAGCATGCCACCTTGACCTTCAGCATAAACAGCAGGGGTTCCTTTGATGGCAGTTTTGGTTTTGTTTTTATCAACATGGTACAAAATACCATTTCTGTCTGTGATGAGGTAAGTCATATCCGGAAGCTGCTCGAATCCCCAAGGACTCGTTAAACCAGTTGCAATGGTATCGAGTTTTACAGTAATACCAGCTGATTTGAAAATTGCCGGTCCATCAGTACTTTTTTTCTCTTTGGTGAAATCATATTGTGAAACAGTTTTCAGGCTCTCCACAATCAGATCTGCCAGTCCCTGAACATCTTTATCAGGAATGATTTCCCCCCAAGCAGGCATGCCGAAATCAGCATAACCCTCTTTGATACTCTTTACCAGCTCAGCTTTGCTGGTACCATGTTTCCATTTTCTATCCACAAAAGCTTCTACTTTTTCACCATGACAGGAAGCACATTTTTCTGTATAGATTTTACGAGGGTCTTCAAGAGCTGCCTGGTAATCATCAGCATTTTTGAATTGCATAAAAGCCAGACTGACAGCCAATGCTGTCAGCATCAATGAAATTTTATTGATTCTTTTCATGTGGAATAATTGTACAGCAATTTACTGAATAATTCCTAATCACTATTCCAAAAAAAGCCCCGCTCCAAAAGGAGCAGGGCGATCACTGTTCATGAGAAACGATAACTTAATCAGGTATCTTATCCAGCGGTGCTACATTCTTTTCAGAACCTGAATAACCAAGATTCTGATTCAGTACTGCAAGACTGTTGGCAAGCACTGCAGGCCTTGGCACAGGCCACAACACATGATAAGGACTCATGGTATAGGCATCACCACGTACGTTTTTGATATTCTTTCCGTAGAAATCATTTTTCGCCATTATACGGTCAAAATAGAAGTTCGCTTGTGAAAAATTATTAAGGCTGTACGTCTTTCCATTGTATGATTTACCAGTCTTGGCAAACGTGAAAGCAATACGGGTCAACTCTGTTTTGCGTGGCTCTTCATAATAGAGTTCTCTGGCACGTTCATCCAATATGGTTCCAATATCCACCTGACCAGCAGTATATGGTGCACAATTTGCTCTTGTTCTCACCCTATTGACATCAGCAGCTGCATTTGCCGCATCACCTTTCCACCAGTAGGCTTCAGCCCTAAGCAGATGTGTTTCTGCAAGGCGGAAAATATACCAATCTGAGTTACCTCCTTGAAGTGGATACCTGATTTCATCTTCCACATACAATTTGTAGTGGGGCCAGGAGAACCAAGTGCGGATTGTATCACCACCACTCACTAGTAAGGTACCGGTTGGGCTGTACAGAGACAACCTTTGACCATAGTAAGGAGACTTTCCTTTGAGTGTACCTTCATTGTTGTATACCAGATTTTCCATGTTCATCCAGTTGCCAGAAACGGTATCATGACGCCAGTCGTTAGCATCATCCCAGATGTAGCGGGTGGAATATGGAGTTGCACGGCAACGGCCGATACCACGACCAAAATTGGTCATGTGATCAAATTCTGCTTTAACAGCCAACATGCCGGATTTGCCGTCTGGCGTGATGATGGCTGCAGAAGAGAAGAAAGGAAGTGCCTGACGCATGGAAGTAGTTCCCGTTGTTGTAGCAGAAGGATCTCCATATCTATCAATTACAGAAAATAACACTTCTGTATTTGCTGCAGAGTATTTATTGGCACGCCTGTGAAGATCCCAGATAACATTCTTTCTGGTAACACCTGCATCTGTACCAAACCTGTTGGTCATCAGTTTGTAAGCACCATTGTTGATTACCTGATTTGTTGAAGCAATAGCTCCATCAAAATCTGCCAGTGAAAGCTGAACCTTGGCCAGCAGGTGATAAACAGCACCCCTGTTGATATCTCCTTTATTGCCAGTCCAAGGTACATGCTGGGCTGCGAACTCAAGATCAGCCTTCAAACGCTGAAGGATTACCTCACGTTTAACTGATTGGAAATCCAATTTCGCTTCTGTCAATTCCTTGAAAGTGGCAGGCACATCACCAAACTGGTTTACAAGTCTGTAATAAGCATAAGACCTGTAGAAATTTGCCTTACCAATGATAACGTTCTTGGCAGCATCAGTAATACCCTTTACATCTGTAATGCGGGTAGTAATGGTATTTGCAAGCCTGATCACAACGTACCAACGCTCCCAATACCAGCCAATCCTGTTGAAATCGGCACTGTTGAGGTTTGCATCCGGTGTAATCAAAACATTGAGATTTACGGCCGGACCAAACTTATCTGTTGTTCCTTCAACCGCAACTTCTGAAAATATATTCTCAGTAATGATGGGGTGTCCATCACCATAAAACTCCTCCCTCACCTGACGTGCAATAGCTGCAAGACCGGCATTGAAACCCTTTTCGTCAACAAGGGTATTCTCAGGGGAGAAAAAAGAAAGTGGTTTGGGTGCCAGCCAATCCTTGTTACAGGACTGGGTCATGAGCAATACCACGGCCAGAGAGGCCAGGTATTTTGTTAATCGGTTTAATTTCTGCTTCATATCAAATGATTTGAATATTTCTACTATTTATTAGAGTGTCAGGTTGATACCAAAAGTACCATAAGAAGGCGTGAATCCTTTGTTTTCAGGATCAAAGTATTCCCATGGACTAACAGTAAGTGCATTCTGAATGTTGAAATAAACTTTCATAGTCTGGAATTTCATCTTATCAGTTACACTTTTAGGCATGGTGTAAGCAATGCTTACGTTGTTTACACGAACAAATGAAGATTTTCTCCAAACATTCAAACCAATACCTGAACCCAGTGAAGACATCATCCTTGCATAGTCGTTAATCTGGTTCGTTGGAGTCCAGTAAGGACGCTTGTAAAACTGAGAACGGTCATAGAAACGATCAACGTTAGCTGCCTCATTGAATTGAGAAAGCATACCAAAGCGTCCATAGAGCTGGAATGATACATCCCAATTCTTATAGATAGTGAACTCATTCCTCAGGTTTACGTTAAACTTAGGAGCTGTTTGTCCCAAGAAGACACGGTCATCAACTGTAAACTTACCATCTTTGTTAACGTCGTCAAGCTTGAAATCACCAGGAGCAAAACCGTAAGATCTTGCTGTAGCAGCTTCTTCCACTTTCCAAACACCCAATATGCGGAAATCCCATATTGTATTGATGTTCTTACCAATGAACCAGCCATTTGCACGGTCATCCTGCTCTTTTAGTACGGTATTACCACTTGCATCGGTAACCGGTACTTTACCATAGAGACTTATGATTTTATTTTTATTGCTCCACAAGGCAAGACTTGTTCTCCAAACAAAGTTGTTTGTCTTCAGGTTTTCCGTGTTCAAGCTAAACTCGAAACCAGAATTATCTACCTTACCGAGGTTGGTTACAACACTGGCAAAACCTGTAATATTGGGTAACGCCCTGTTTACAAGCAAATCACTGGTATTGCGGAGGTAATAATCTACAGCACCGGAGATCTTGCCACCTTTCAGACTGAAATCAAATCCGAAGTTAACAGAACGTTGCCTTTCCCAACGCAGATTGGGATTTGCCATGTTTACAGTAGCAACAGCACCTACAGGCACATTTACACCACCTGGACTTGTATAAAGATAATTGGCTGAAGAAAGCTGAGCAAGAGCAGCATACCTACCAATTTCCCTGTTACCATTCTCACCATAAGAAACGCGTGCCTTCAAGTAATCAAGCACATTAAGTGTTTTTTGCATGAATTTTTCATCCGTTACAACCCAACCCAAAGCTGCAGAAGGGAAGGTTGCACGTGGATTACCCTGTCCGAAGGCAGAATAGCCATCACGACGTGCAGTGAGGGTAAGAAGGTACTTATCGTCATAACCATAGTTAACCCTGCCCATCAACGCGTCACCAGTTTGATACTGGTCGTTTGCACTGAAGTTCTTGATTGAAGCTGCCTGAATACCATTCCAACCGAGGTTATCATTTGGAGAGTAGTTCTCAGCATTGATGGTATTGGAGAAGAAGAAGAATTCTTCAGCATTCACGAGTGCAGTTGCATCAACCGAATGCTTACCAAATTTCTTATTCCACATCAGGAGGTTATCAATTTGCCACTGGTAGGTCCTGTCTTCTCTTCTGGATGTGATACCACCACGGCTTTCCAGCAATGGACGCTGAGAGGAGATATGTTCGTAGTTCTGAACCCACTCAAAACGTGGGGTGAAGTTGACTTGGTAAGAGAAACCTGCTGGCAATTTACCCTTGGCATATACTGAACCAAAAAGGTTATTA
>JBDLTO010000123.1:0-3948 GCA_039805815.1 Bacteroidota bacterium
CAAACTTCAAACACATGCTTCCCTACTGGTTTGAGGTTATACATGCTGTAGAATGTTGCTACTTCATACACTTCTATCGGCTCTATATCCAGTAGTGATCCAACATAGTCCATTGTCTCGGGACTCAGCCACCCCCCAAACTCATCCTGAGCGAGATGCAACAAAGGTATCAGTGCGCTCTTTTGCTTTCCTTCAGGATAGCGGTCAATCATGGCCTGTACCTCTTTTAATTTATCTTCTGAAAACTTGATCATTTGCTATTGATTTAAGCGTCCATTTCACCGGCAATCAGATTAAGACTACTCAATGTTACGATTGCATCACTGAGCATGGTATCCTTAACAATCTCTGAATAGGCCTGGTAATATATAAAGCAGGGCCTCCTGAAATGCAGCCTGAATGGTGCACGACCTCCATCACTGATGAGGTAAAAGCCCAATTCTCCGTTTCCACCTTCTACTGCGTGATAAACCTCTCCCGAGGGTATCTCTGTTTCCCCCATGACAATTTTAAAATGGTAGATGAGTGCTTCCATTTTTGTGTAAACATCAGCCTTCTCCGGAAGGTAATATGCCGGGGCGTCAGCGTGGTACACATCAGCTTCAGTGCCCTTGAAGTCCTGAACCTTTTGGTATGCCTGGCGTATGATGCTGAGTGATTGCCAGATTTCCTCGTTACGCACCATGAAACGGTCGTAATTGTCGCCCGTAGTTCCTACAGGGATGATGAAATCAAAATCCTCGTAAGACGAATAAGGTGCGTGAACACGCACATCATAGTCAATACCCGCAGCGCGCAAATTTGGACCAGTAAAACTATAATTGAGTGCCCGTTCAGCAGAAATGGCGCCAGTTCCCTGAGTCCGTTCGATGAAAATCCTATTTCGGGTAAAAAGATTTTCAAATTCTTTCCATACACCAGGGAATTCTTCAAGGAATTTTTCCAGCTTGCGGAATGCAGTATCAGAAAAATTACGTTCAAAGCCCCCTATCCTACCCATGTTGGTGGTAAGGCGGGAACCACAAACCTCCTCATAAATTTCATAAACGAGCTCCCTGTACTGCATAACATAGAGAAACCCAGTATAAGCCCCTGTATCCACACCCACAATAGAGTTACAGATGAGATGATCGCTTATCCGCGCCAATTCCATGATGATTACCCTGAGGTAATCGACACGCTTCGGCGTTTTTACACCGAGCAGTTTCTCACAAGTCATGTGCCACCCCATATTATTAAGAGGAGCAGAACAATAATTGAGGCGGTCGGTGAGCGTCGTGATCTGGTATAAGGGTCTGCGTTCTGCCAGCTTCTCAAAAGCCCTGTGGATATAACCAACTGTAGATTCAGCCTTGACTATACGCTCACCATCCATTTCGAGAATGTTCTGAAAAACACCATGGGTGGCTGGGTGAGTAGGACCCAGATTCAGCCTTGTCGTTTGCTTTTCTATTGAGCCTTCCGGCAAATTGATATTGACTTGTTCAGGCATATTCTGTTGTTTTATCTGCCAAACATTTCATCGTCCTTGTCGATCCTGGTTTGGTCTTCCAGGGGAAATTCCTTGCGCAATGGGAAATAATCCATTTCATCAACGTTCAGCACACGCCGGAGATCCGGATGTCCAATGAAATTGATGCCGAAGAAATCATAGGTCTCTCTCTCCATCCAGTTTGCTCCACTGAATAACCCGGTTGCTGTATAGACATCTGGCTTGGCAACGGGCACATAAATTTTCATCCGAATACGCACGTTCTTGGCCAGGTTATGGAGGTGATAAACCACGGCGAGTTCTTGTCCTTCTCTTTCCGGATAATGAACTCCGGTTATATCCGTCAAAAACTGAAAACCCAGATCGGGGTCATCATAGAGAAGGGTAAGTGCTTTCAGGTTAAATTCAGGTTGAATGGTAAAAGAAAGCATCCCATAGGGAAACTCCCAGGCCAGTATTCTGTCACCAAACTGCCTCGAAAGTATTTCCCTGATTGTATCGTAATGTGTTGACATGTTATCCGGTTTTGGAATTATTGGATGCCGTATCCTTCCAGCAATGCCTTGTATTGATCACCATTTCTGCGGCGCAGAGACTCGTCCTGAACAAGATCTTGGATTTTCAGCACACCATCGATGATAGCTTCGGGTCTGGGCGGACAACCCGGGACGTACACATCAACCGGAATAACCTGGTCAATTCCCTGCAAAACGGAATAGGTATCGAATATACCGCCACTTGAAGCACAGGCACCAACAGCCATTACCCAACGTGGTTCAGCCATTTGGAGGTAAACCTGCCTAAGCACCGGAGCCATTTTTTTGGCAATGGTTCCCATAACCATAAGCAGGTCGCACTGACGTGGAGAGAACCCTACACGCTCTGAGCCAAACCTCGACAAATCATAATGCGAACCCATGGTTGCCATGAATTCAATTCCGCAGCATGATGTTGCAAAAGGAAGCGGCCACATGGAATTTTTTCTTGCAAGTCCCACTACTTTATCCAGCGACGTGGCAAAGAACCCTTCCCCGATATGACCTTCAGGCATCATGACCTGGTTGATGCCACGGTCTGATGTGTCTTTTTCTATCAAGTTAAAACGAACCGGACGAGCCATATACTTTGATTTGTTATAAAAAACAACAAAAGCCTGCAGTGTTTCTGCAGACATGAACTTCTATTCTTCCCAGTGAAGTGCGCCTTTTTTTATAATATAAATGAAGCCTGCCAAAAAGAAGGCTACAAACATCAGCACCGCAAAAAAGCCATCCCAACCCAATCCCCTGAAGTTGACAGCGTAGGGATAAAAAAAGATAACTTCAACATCAAACAACACAAAGAGGATAGCTACAAGAAAATATTTGATAGCCATAGGCTGCCTGGCATTACCAAATTGCTCAATACCACTTTCAAATACTTGAAGCTTATCGGAAGTCAGCCTTTTCGGACCCAGCAGCTGACTCCCCAGGATCATAACGGATACCAGTCCTAGTGCAAAAAGGAGCTGGATACCGATGGGGAAATAATCACTCGCCTTGCTGATTTCCGGATTCTGTCCAATTGCTTGCGCCTGAAGGAAAAACATCCTAATCATCGGTTTAAATTTCAAGGCGCAAAGTTAATCAAATTGCCAATGTAGCAAAGAAAAGAAAGGGATTTAATTAGTAAAAAAGGTGTTGTGAGTTGTCTGTTGTGGGGTGTGGGTTGTCTATTGTGGGGTGTGGGTTGTAAGTTGGCAGGTGAATGTCTAGATAGGCTCAACAGCAATATGGCAATATGCCTTAATATAAAAAAACTCCCCATTAGGGGAGTCACTGATTGATTGTTCAATATTTTTTACTTGTCACCAACCACAGGTTGGCAAGCTCATCCCTTGTCCCTCATCCTTGTCACTTGTCACTTATCACTCATCCCTTTTCCCACATCACTTCTTCTGCCCCGCAGCCAGTGCCTTTTGGATAATATCCCTGTTCTTGATGGCGTCCTGGTTATTGGGATCTATTTCGATTATCTTGTCGAGGTATGCTGAAGCACCCGCCAGATCTTTTCTGATATTGGCTGTGTAACCGGCAAGGTAGCCATAAGCAGTAATTAATGTGCTCTTGTTTTTTGCCTTGTCTGCTTCCGCAATTGAAATAAACTTCTCACAATCCGGAATTGCTAGTCCCTGTTCCATGGTAGAGTCAATAACAGACAATGAACGGAATGACCAGTAATGACCGTAAACTTCTGTAGGGTAATTTGTTTTGTATACGGTAAATATGCTATCAGCCCTTTTGTATTCGGTTGCTTTGAAATTCTCAAAACCTGCATTGTAAAGGTCAACCTTACTCAATTTGGGGTTGATGGAAAGTACTTTTGTCAGCCATTCAGCAGACTTAACCGTATTACCCGACTTTTTGAAAAAATCGGCAGCCCTGCGTGCATAATCAACTTTATTAGAAGCCAACGTA
>JBDLTO010000124.1:0-6405 GCA_039805815.1 Bacteroidota bacterium
GGCTAAAGCAGAGCCCTCCCCTTATGAAGACCTGAAAAAAATGAGTCTTGAAGACCTGAATAGCCTTTTAAATGAGGTCCTTGAACAGGAAGATTACATTCGTGCAATAGCAATCAGGGACGAAATAAATACCAGGAAAAAATAACAAAGATGGTTGTTTTCCCCAATGCGAAGATCAACCTGGGGCTGCGGGTAAAATCCAAACGACCGGATGGTTATCACGAGCTGGATACTGTTTTTTTTCCACTTCCAATATGTGACATCCTAGAAATCATTGTTCAGCCAAAGCCTGCAGGCGATGAAAATATCAGTTTCAGCAGCAGTGGGCTGGAGATACCCGGAGATACAACCAGTAACCTTTGCATAAAAGCTTATGATTTACTAAAGAAGGATTTCCCAGACCTACCTCCGATACAAATGCACCTGCATAAAAATATTCCAATGGGTGCCGGAATGGGAGGTGGTTCTGCAGATGGGGCATTTACCATCCGACTGCTGAACGAAAAATTCAACTTAGGTCTTGATGCTGATCAGATGATTTCCTATGCCCTTCATTTGGGAAGCGACTGTCCTTTTTTCATATTAAATACTCCTGTAAGTGCAACCGGACGTGGGGAAATAATGGAGCAAGTTGATTGTAACCAAAGTGATTGGAAATTTATCGTAATAAATCCGGGTATACACATAAGTACAGCTGCCGCTTTTAGGGAGATAAAGCTCAATCCCAATGCAGCGCCTTGCCATACATTAATCAAACAACCTATTGAAAACTGGAAAGGTAATCTGGTCAATGATTTTGAAGCTGCTGTTTTTCCCATGCACCCTGAACTGGAAGATATCAGGAATCAATTGTATGCATTGGATGCAGTTTATGCTTCGATGACAGGCAGTGGCTCAACAATTTATGGCATTTTCAGGGAGTTGCCAGATCTGAGAGGCATTTTTCCTGCCAGTTATAACTGTTTCAGCATTGATAAAGATGTAGCCCACCGCTTATCCTGATTTTCGATTTCATGCTGTTTTTTTACGTAACTTTACACTATGCTATTTTTGGTTAATTTCCCTGCTTTAATCCTTTCAGCAAATCTTGATTTGCTCAATCATTAGCGTATTCATTTGACTCGGGCCTATCACTAGTCACTTTCATTTCTATTTCAAATATTTTTAATTCATTCAACGCAGGTTGACTAAAAGAATTTTATATGTCTGCTGTTCAGTACCACATCGATCTTGAACTGGCTCATGGAGCGCATAATTACCATCCCATTCCAGCAGTGATTACCAGAGCATCGGGTTGTTATATGTGGGATGTAGATGGAAAACAATATTTTGATTTTCTAAGCGGTTATTCCGCAGTAAATCAGGGACACTGTCATCCGCGGATTATTGAGGCACTCACAGAACAGTCTACACAGTTAACCCTAACTTCAAGAGCATTTTACAATGATAAAATTGGAGAGTATGCTCGATTTATAACTGGTTTCTTTGGGTACGACAAATTACTTCCTATGAATACGGGTGCAGAGGCCGTTGAAACAGGTATTAAACTTGCCCGTAGGTGGGGATATGCTGTTAAGGGTATTGAAGAAAACCAGGCCAGGATAGTAGTTTGTGCTGAAAATTTTCATGGCCGCACAAGTTCAATCATTTCATTTAGTACAGACCCCAGTTCTTTTGCTGGTTTTGGTCCGTATATGCCGGGCTTTGACATCATACCATACAATGATACCGAAGTCCTCGATCAAGCATTGGCCCATCCCGATGTTGCCGGATTTTTATTCGAACCCATTCAAGGCGAAGCTGGAATAATTATTCCGGATGATGGTTACCTGACTGCAGTAAGACAGCTGTGTACTGCCCATAACGTCTTGATGATAGCGGATGAAATACAGACCGGACTTTGCCGGACGGGGAAAATGCTATGTTGTGACCATGAGCATGTTCGTCCGGATATAGTACTACTTGGTAAGGCATTGAGTGGTGGTACATTACCGGTAAGTGCTGTGCTTGCAGATGATGCAGTGATGCTTAATATTCATCCCGGAGAGCATGGATCCACATTTGGAGGTAGTCCGCTTGCATGTGCAGTTGCAACAGCTGCCCTTCAGGTTTTGTTGGATGAAGGGTTGGCTGAAAATGCAGAGATAATGGGAGAAAGGCTCAGAAACGGACTCAAACAAATCAATTCCCCCTATATCAGGCATATAAGAGGTAAGGGTTTGATGACTGCGATTGAGATTGAACATGAAGATCCACAGGCTGCATGGCGGCTTTGTGAACTCATGATGGAAAGGGGTTTACTGGCTAAGCCTACTCATGGTGATAAAATAAGGCTTGCACCGCCGCTGGTTATCAATGCAGATCAGATTGATGAATCGCTAGATATGATTGAAGAAAGTCTGAAAGCGCTGAAAAATGCGTATGAATCACTTAAAGCCCCTGCTTTTTCTTAAATTTGCGTCCAATTCAATACACATGAGTGAAGAAAGATCATTGCATTTTCTGGAAGAGATTGTAGAATCTGATTTAGCTGCCGGAAAATACAGAACTATACATACTAGATTTCCTCCTGAACCAAATGGATATCTCCATATCGGACATGCCAAAAGTATTTGTTTGAATTTCGGACTTGCAGATAAATATGGAGGAAAAACCAACCTTCGTTTTGATGACACCAACCCTGTTACAGAAGACACTGAGTATGTTGAATCAATCATGGCTGACGTTAGGTGGCTGGGCTTTGAATGGGAGGAATTGCATTATGCATCTGATTACTTCGATCAGCTTCATGTCTTTGCATTAGAACTTATCAACAAGGGGTTGGCTTATGTGGATGACCTTTCTGCTGAGGAAATAGCCGAAACCAAAGGCACCCCTACTTCACCTGGTAAAGCATCTCCTTACCGGAGCAGATCAGTTGAAGAAAACCTGCGTCTCTTTCAGGAAATGAAATCAGGCAAGTATAACGATGGTGAAAAAGTGCTGCGTGCAAAAATCGATCTGGCTTCTCCGAATATGCACATGCGCGATCCGATCATGTACCGTATCAGGAAAACGGCACACCACAGAACAGGAGAAAAATGGTGTATCTACCCTATGTATGATTTTGCACATGGACAATCAGACGCCATTGAAAACATAACCCATTCTATTTGCACCCTTGAATTTGAAGTGCACAAGCCACTCTACAACTGGTACATCGAGCAACTTGGTATCTTCCCTTCCAGACAATTTGAATTTGCCCGTCTGAACCTTACATATACGGTGATGAGCAAGCGAAAACTCTTGCAACTGGTTCAGGAAAATATGGTAGATGGTTGGGATGATCCTCGTATGCCTACAATTTCAGGCATGAGAAGGCGTGGGTATACGCCCTTATCCATTCGGAATTTCTGCGAAAGGATTGGGATACAACGCCGGGAAAACATCATTGATGTTGGATTACTCGAGTTTTTTGTGCGTGAAGACCTGAATAAAACTGCCTTGAGAAGGATGGTAGTACTGGATCCTATTAAGCTCATCATTACAAATTATCCAGAAAACAATTCAGAAATTTTGCATGGCGAGAACAATCCTGAATTGGAAGATAACGGTGGCTATCGTGACCTTCATTTTGGTCGTGAACTCTGGATAGAGGCAGAAGATTTCATGGAGGAACCTGCCAAAAAATGGTTCAGGCTAGCACCTGGCATGCATGTGAGGCTAAAAAACGCCTACATTGTCAAATGCACTGGGTTTCAAAAAAATGATGACGGAAAAGTCATTGAAGTATTTTGCGAATATTTTCCTGAAAGCAAAAGTGGTCAAGATACTTCCGGTATTTCTGTGAAAGGTACAATGCACTGGGTTTCTGTTGCAGATTCGTCCACAGCTGAAGTGCGTTTATATGACAGGTTATTTCAGGTTGAAAACCCTTCAAGCGAAGATGGAGACTTCAAAACATACATCAATCCCAATAGCCTTGAAATCATTTCCGATGCCAGGGTTGAAAACAGTTTGCTGGAAGCGAAAGCTGGACAACAATTTCAGTTTATCAGAAAGGGATATTTTACCTTAGATAACAAATATGCAAGTGAAGGAAAATTGGTATTTAACAGAACAGTAACTCTAAAAGATAATTGGAGTAAGGAAGTAAAAAAATGATTATTTTTCTTTTACTTTCCCTTCCGGGAGAAATGCCATTACAAAAATGATAAATGAAGCAAAAAGCATAATATACAATCCGCTTTGTTTTTCCGGGCAGTAACCTCGGTAACAAGAACCGAACAGCAGAAAGTTTTTAATAGCGTAAGCTACGTTCAATCCACCTGCCAGGAATGCCGTTCTTTTCAACCAGAGTAAAGGTATAAAAGAACATAAAGTGGTGATGCCACCAAACGTAAGCAGTAGCTTGGCGGGTTTACCATACATATTCTTTTCAGAATAAAATCCAGTAAAAAATTTACTGATGTCTGCATGGTATGTCCATGGCATGAAACAAGATGCCAATAAAATTCCCAAAGCGAGCAGACTTATCCACTTAGAATACCTGGTCATAAAAAAAAAGCGAAGGGGTTTTACCTTCGCGTTGAGGTCCCGAGCGGATTCGAACCGCTGTAGAAGCTTTTGCAGAGCTCTGCCTAGCCACTCGGCCACAGGACCAACTATCAGGTAGTATACCTGAACAGTTGCAAAATTAGTACTTTTGCACATAATTTCCCAAAGCCATTTTTGAGGCTTTGGAATAAAATAAAAACATGGGTAAAATCGAATCGTCTGAGTTGATTATCAATAACCGGGGGGCAATTTATCACCTCGACTTAAGGCCTGAGGAAATTGCAGAAACGATAATCACCGTTGGTGATCCATTCAGAGTAGATAAGGTAAGCAGACATTTTGACAGCATTGAGCACAAGTCTCATCACCGGGAGTTCATCACCCATACGGGATACATTGGCTCGCTAAGAATCAGTGTGTTATCAACCGGAATTGGTCCGGATAATATTGACATAGTTTTGAATGAATTAGACGCACTTGTAAATATTGATTTTGAAAACAGGGTATTGCTTCCTAACCGGAAGTCTCTGAAGATTATTCGGGTAGGCACATCAGGATCACTGCAGGAATCTGTACCGGTTGACAGTTTTGTTGCCAGCACACATGGACTGGGATTAGACAATCTCATGCATTATTATCCTTTCAGCAATAACGACGAAGAAATTGCCATTGTACAAGCCATTCAAAATCAGCTTAACCTCAATCCGTCTTTGTCCTCACCGTATGTTTTTGGAGCCGGGGGAATTTTGTTAGCCAAGTTTGCCGATAATTGTCATGCAGGTATAACAGCTACTTGTCCGGGTTTTTACGGTCCGCAAGGCCGAAACCTCCGAATGGGACTTTCCATGCCCGGACTGAATGCTGGATTAACAGCGTTTAGTCTCGGAAATCATCGGATAACCAATTTTGAGATGGAAACTGCCGCGCTTTACGGACTTTCAAGATGCCTCGGGCACCAGGCACTCTCCATGAGTGCGATTGTAGCCAACAGGCTAACAAGACAGTTTTCAAATGATGCTGATTTGGTTGTTGACAAGCTGATCAGGCATGTGTTGGAGAGGATTGTGTAATTAGGGAGGAGGGGATGAGGGATGAGGGATGAGCTCCCCTCAGTTGTTAACACTTTGGGAGATTCAATAAGGGAATTAACAAGTCAATCAAATGGAGATAAAATTCAGGAAGTATCAGGGAACGGGCAACGATTTTGTAATCATTGATAACCGAGATGGGGCATACAGCACATTAAATATTGAACAGGTTGCTTTTCTATGCAACCGGAAGTTGGGGATTGGAGCAGACGGACTGATGATGCTTGAAGAAGCTGAAGGTTTTGATTTCCGAATGGTATACTACAACGCAGATGGGAAAGAAGGAAGCATGTGTGGTAATGGTGGAAGGTGTTTGGTCCAATTTGCCAATGATATGGGCATCAGCAAATCAGACTATCTGTTCATTGCCGTTGATGGTCCGCATGAAGCCATGATTGATGCAAACGGACTCATCCAATTGAAAATGAAAGATGTATCAGAAGTATCGGAAAATGGAACCGATTTTATTCTTAATACAGGTTCACCTCATTATATCAGATTTGTAGACAATATTGAAGAGACAGACGTTTATACAGAAGGCAGAAAAATCAGATACAATGACACCTATGCAGCAGCAGGTATTAATGTAAATTTTGTTAAACGAACTAATGCCGGAATAAAAATAAGGACTTATGAGCGTGGTGTGGAAGATGAGACCTTGAGTTGTGGTACAGGGGCAACAGCTGCAGCCATAGCATCGTCAACCCAACCCGGTGAACAGGAAATTCCAGTTGAAGTTGAAGGTGGCCGACTTGCTATCAGATTTAACAGAACTACCGAA
>JBDLTO010000125.1:0-2639 GCA_039805815.1 Bacteroidota bacterium
TTGAAAGGTCCGGATTTACCCCATTCAGTAGGACTTACAAGTGAGAGAATATGGCTTCCGTCCTTTTTTTCATACAGAAAGTACGTTTGACCGATTACAGGCTTGAAATTCAGCTTTGCACTGTAAATCAAAACCGAAAGCTCTTTCCTGCGTTGTATTTCCTGAGCCTGTAACGCAAGTAATTCAATCTGCTGGCGGATTTGATTCAACTGCATGTTTGTTTGTTCCTCCATCGCAGTAAGTGATTTGTGCCTGATAACTCCTTCTTCTGTAGGCCTGATTACAGCACCCGAAACTGAAGATGAATAGGGTAGCACACTCATCTGCTTGTGGTAATAACTGATGTTTTGGTGACTAACACCTTCTGTATCAACTCTATCTTCTGTTAATTTCAGGTATCCATTTGGCTGTATTTCGTGCAACAGGGATAACTCATCTCCGGATGCAAGTGAGAGCGCAATACACATGCTGATACTATCCTTAAATGTTACTTTTCCACTTGCAGCGATAGTGGAATCCGAAAAAACCTGTGTTTCTCCATCAGCTGTTATTTCATAAACAAATGAAAAAGCCTGGTTCTCCAACGTTACCCAATTCCTTTCTACAATTAGAATATTTCTATCTGCTTTGGATAATTTATAGATACCTGATTTTGGCCTGTCATTATTTGTGTAAACACCTTTTTCAGGGAATAATTGCCAGGAAAATAAAAAATTGTAAGCTTCAGTCATGATACTATAACAAATTTTCAACTGCTTGGTTCTTAACTAATTTGATTGAAATTTCCGTCGTTTTGTATAAATTTGCAATATGACAATAGAACAACTAAAACTTATGAGAGACCGCCTTTCAGTCTTGAGGAGGTTTCTTTGACGTCGAGAACAGACGATATAAAATAAACGAGGACAAGCAAAAGTCATTATCTCCTGGATTCTGGGACGACAACAAGCGTGCTACAGAAATTCTCAAAACCATCAAATTAAACGAATTCTGGTTAAATCTTTTTACCGGCACAGAGGCTGCTGTTGAGGATTTTGCAGTGCTGTTTGATTTCTGGAAAGATGGTGAATGCACTGAAGCAGAAGTTAAAGAAGCTTACGACAAATCCATTTTATCTCTTGATGAAGCGGAATTTAAAAGTACACTCAATAAGCCGGAAGATGAATTGCCTGCTGTACTTCAGGTGAACAGTGGTGCAGGGGGAACTGAGAGTCAGGATTGGGCAGAAATGCTTGTGAGGATGTACAGAATGTACGGGGACAAACAGGGTTGGACAGTCACAGAGTTGGATTGGCAGGATGGTGATGGGGCAGGAATAAAATCTGCTGTTCTTCAGTTTGACGGACCATTTGCCTATGGTTTTTTAAAGGCTGAAAATGGGGTTCACAGGCTGGTTAGGATTTCACCATTTGACAGTAATGCAAGAAGGCATACTTCTTTTGCATCTGTTTATGTATATCCACTTGTAGATGATTCAATAGAAATTGAGGTTAGTCCGGCTGATCTTGACTGGGAGTTTTACCGTTCAGGTGGTAAAGGTGGTCAAAATGTAAATAAGGTTGAAACAGCAGTCAGGTTAAAGCATATTCCCAGCGGCATAATCGTAGAGTGCCAGCAGGCAAGGACCCAGGGTGAAAACCGGGAGAAAGCCCTTAAGATGCTGAAAAGTAAACTTTACGAGGAAGAAATGAGGAAACGAGAAGAATTGAAAAATGCTAACAATGCTTCAAAGAAAAAAATCGAATGGGGAAGTCAGATACGCAGCTATGTTTTCCATCCATATAAAATGATCAAAGATCACAGAACAGATTTTGAAGTTGGAAATGTGCAACCTGTAATGGATGGTGAGCTTGATGGTTTTATCAAAGCTTACCTGATGATGGAACAGGAAAATAAATCAGAATAAAACTAATTATTATGAATATTGGCCACTATAACATACCCATGCCGGTAAATGAACCAGTACTGACATATATCCCAGGCTCATCAGAAAGATCAAGATTGAAAGCAGTATTGGCTGAACTTAAACCAGAAGTGGCAGATATTCCGATGTACATTGGAGATAAAGAAGTTAGGACTGGTAAAACTGCTGAGATTCGTCCTCCTCATGAGCATAATCACATCCTTGGGCAATTTCATAAAGGGGATGCGAAACATGTAAAAATGGCTATTGAGGCTGCTTTAGAGGCAAAGGGTAGTTGGGAATCTATGCCATGGGAAAGCCGTGCAGCTATTTTTCTGAAAGCAGCAGACCTCATTGCTGGTCGTTATCGACCTTATATGAATGGTACAACAATGCTTGGCCAAAGTAAAACTGTTTATCAGGCAGAAATTGACAGTGCCTGCGAAATCATTGATTTTCTCAGATTTAATGTTCATTTTCTAAGTGAAATCTACAAACAACAACCTATAAGTGCAGCCGGGACTCACAATCGACTGGAATACAGACCATTAGAAGGGTTTATCTTGGCTGTTACTCCATTTAACTTTACTGCAATAGGAGGAAATCTCCCTGCATCTGCAGCATTGTGTGGAAATACTGTTGTTTGGAAGTGTGCCAATACCCAGGTTTATTCTGCACAAATGTTTATGAGGATTCTCAAAGAAGCTGGACTTCCTGATGGGGTAATCAACCTTGT
>JBDLTO010000126.1:0-5705 GCA_039805815.1 Bacteroidota bacterium
GAAGTGGATTTTCTGATTCAACAATCCAACAGGATTATGCCTATAGAAGTCAAATCCGCAGAAAATGTGAAGTCGCGTAGCCTTAGGGTTTATTATGACCAATATCTTCCCGAGCAATGCACCAGGACATCACTTGCACCTTATCAAAAGCAGGATTGGATGACAAATATACCCTTGTATGCTATTCATAAACTTTTGTAATAGCTGACCATTCAACTTTTCCTTCCCGTAATTGTTGCAAGGCTATGCTAACGGATATTGAGATCGACCGGATCATTGAAATGGCGTGGGAAGACCGCACACCATTTGAAGCCATAGCACTGCAGTTCGGACTGCCTGAAGCCGAAGTGTTCAAGCTCTTGCGGGGTCAACTCAAGCGTAAATCCTTTTATTTATGGCGTATCCACACATCGATTTGATTTTTCCGATATCATCCTTTGAATAAACAAAATACGGGAATTGAAGATCCACGTTATTGGATGATGATAACCATACAACTAATGCGGAGGTCTATCTTTTCTTTATGGAAGAAGTATGAGCAACAGCTGCAACGAAACTATTTTAGCAAGTGATTAAACTTATAACTTGCTGAAGTTGTAAAATAGTTGATCTTGTTTGTGGTACCAGATTTTACTTGAAATACATGATTTGTCGCAATCAGATTTCTCCACTCTGCTCTTACTAATAGCGCTGTAGTTGGTGCATAATCCAAATTGAAGGATATACCGTTTGCATTAAGTCTTTCTCCATTTGTTCCCTTTGTTATTACACTGTAAGGGTCATTATATTTCTCCAGTCGACCGCCAATTTTCAATTTATCCCTAATTGCATATTGTGCAATGAGTATAGGAGACATCCAATAATGATAACTTGAAGCACCTTTTGTTTTTTGTTCGAAACCAAGATCAAATCCGAGTGTGTATGCGAATTTATTTCTTGTGGTTTGGTAATAGAAATTGTTGAAGTATCTTATTTTTCTATTGGCATCTGGATTATCAGTTCCAATGAATAAGCTCCAGTTGAATTTTGAATTGTTCAAAAAAGAGTGGATCAACTGAAATCCAATAGAGGGCAGTGAATTGCCTTTCACCATCATTATTCTTTGCCAGCCTGTGAGCAAATAAGTATTGAGTTCGTTTTTATCATTGATTTTCTGGTGCAGTCGAATTCCGGAAAGGAAGTATGGAGAGTTTTCAGCAAGCAGAGAACGGGTAAGGGTGGCGTTATCAAAAGACACAGCGCTTTCAAAGCCGATATATGAAGGGAATATGCCGGCATCCAGCCACATGCTTCTTTTTTTATTCAAGATCACGCCGGCGTAGGCTTTATTGATGTTTCTGTAGAAGCCAGGTTCTGCAGCGTAATTGTCATGTACATATGTGCCGGTGTGCATTGCTATTTCCATCCTGAAAGCTTTGCTTTCATGGGCGATACCAAGGTAAGCAAGGTTTAACGCAGTTTGGTTATAGCGGTTGTGGTTAAATTGAAAATTCGATAAATTTTGTTTACGCTCACCAGATTTATTTCGTGAAAAATAGACATCTGCATAACCGGAGATGGTCCAGGTGCTTTTTGCAGAGTCTACTTTGTTTTGTGCATAGAGATTGTTCTGTATACATGTAAACATTAGAAGTATAATAAATATACGGGGACTCATAATTTCTTTTTCAAGAACTTGACTTTGAATTCATCGTCTATTGCCTTTAGTTTTTTTGGCGTCGACTTTAAAAACTAGTTATGGAGTAGGGACTTGTATTGTAAAGTTAGGCGATTACCATTAACTACTTTTTTGATGTTTCAGTCAGATATTTTAATGAATCTTGCTTTCAAGTCAGGGTCTGCCATGTCTTTGTCTAGTGGATACATTGGCCTGATAATTCGTTTGTGTCCTAAACGTTCCAGGTCCTGGTCAACTCCACCTGGTGTTTGTGCCATGATCCAGTCGCCACGCATATCATAGAGTTCAGGCACGAGGTAACCAATTTTAACTACTACGATGTCTGCATCTCTTGGTTTCAATCCCAGGTTGAGAAAATCGCTTTCTTCGTGGTAAGGTTTTCTTTTTTTGGTAGTAATGACATGGATCGAACCAATGCGAATGACCACTTCTGTTTCGGCATCTATATCTCCATGAAAAATTGATTCCACAATACCTGTGAGTTTGACTGGCGGAGCAAAGCGGTTATCGACAGCAGCACCTGCCAGGCCTTCAACTTTTGCACCAACACCTGCAGCAACGGCTTTTGCTACCAATTCAGGTGCAGGTATGGATGCATATATGACTGTTGGACCTGTTGCAGATTTGAATTCAGGTCGATCGAGTAGTTTGGTGAGTGTCCAGGTTACATCTCCAGCTCCTCCGGCAGTGGGATTATCTCCCATGTCACTGATCATGAATGGTTTTTTATCACTTGCCAACGCCATGTTCAAGCTTTCATTGAGATCGGCAACGGGGGCAACAAATTCAAATTTTGAGCGAACATTCCAAAAGCTGGCAGCGAGACTTTCAGCAGCTTCTCCTACTGCTTTTTGGTCATCTCCGGTAACCATGACTACAGCATGATTGCGCGGTTCGTCGGCCCATGCATAGCCAATCCAAATTGCCGCATCGATGATGCCAGGGCGTTTGGTGATGGGGTCCACTTGTGCATAGAGACTTTTACCGGGTTCTATGCGTGTACTTGTTTTTTCGCCGGGAAGCAAGATGGGAACAGGAATCCAGGCTTTGAATGCGGGTTTACCTTTACCTGATTCGAGACGGTCCACGAGATTTTGGACAGCCCTTTTTTTTGATTCTATGGCATCTTCATGAGGCGCCATTCGGTAACAGGTGATAAGATCTGTATTTTCTGCCAGTCGCTGTGATACGTTACCATGTAAATCCATTGACGTCGATATCAATGTTTCTGTACCTACTACTTTGCGCACACGTATGATAAAATCTCCTTCGGGATCGTCTAATCCAACTACACTCATCGCGCCATGAATATCAAAGAACAAACCATCGTAGGGAAGATTCGCTTTCAATCTTTCCAAGGTTTGGTTAACGAGAGATTCGTAGGCTTCGCGTGTAACGGTGCCTCCTGGGAGCGCATGTGCCTGCAATGTTGGAAACCAGTTTGCACTTTTGCGCAAAGTGGAGTCTGCTGATAAAAAAGGGTATGCTTTAAAAATATTGCTATCAACTCTGGCTTTGAAAGCCGGTTCATGCGTTAGCGCAGGCGAGAAGGTGCTCGATTCAATTGCCAGACCTGCAATGGCAATACGGGGAAGTGTTTTGTTAGTTTTATTTGAAGTGCATGATGCAGCAAGCATCAGCAAACAGAAAGCAAAAACAGCGTATTTTTTCATGACCGAAAGCGCTAAAAGGGTTTTATAAATTTTGCATACTCAAGTTATGACTTTAATTTATTGAATCAATCCAACTCCGGTAAAAGATACCCTCTATAAAAAGGTGTTTGTTAATGTCCATGCTGTTAAACTCTTTTCCAATAATCATCAACAATAAACTTAATCCAGTCGCTACACATGATTTAGTTGTTGATCAGCCATAAAAATTGAACAATATCATTGGTAATCTGTTATTGTGCCAATGGACAAGTCGTCTGCGATACAATTAGATCAAATAGCCATTGATCGCATTATTGAAATGGCGTGGGAGGATCGAACTCCATTTGAAGCCATTGAATTGCAATTCGGACTGTCTGAAGCCGAAGTGATCAAGCTCATGCGGGGTCAACTCAAGCGTAAGTCTTTTGATTTATGGCGCAAACGTGTCAACAGTGGTGTGAGTCAGAAACACCTCATGAAACGAAGTGCTGAAATCACCCGTTTCAAATGCACCTTGCAACGTCAGATTTCCCTTAACAAAATCAGTAAACGGTAAGCTGATATGTTGTCAACTATCCCAACTGACTATCCATCCATCCTTTCCCAACTTGATCAAATAGATCCCGTTCGTTATGGGAAATCAAGAAATTTTATCAGTGGAGCTGTAACGCGTTTATCGCCTTATATTTCTCGTGGGGTAATTGATACCCAAACTGTTTTTGATCATTTGATCAAACGAGGCTTCAGCTATTATCAATTGGAAAAATTTGTACAGCAATTGTGCTGGAGAGAATACTTTCAACGTGTATGGCAGTCGCTGGGTGATGGTATCAACCGAGATATCAAACAGCAACAAGATCAAGTTGTGCATCGTGCATTACCGAGCGTATTAATGGATGCCAATACAAGCATTGAAGCAATTGACAATGGCATTGATGAATTGCAAGAAACTGGTATGATGCACAACCACCTGCGGATGTACACTGCTTTTCTGGCTTGTAACGCAGGAAGGGCCCATTGGATGGCTCCTGCCAAATGGATGTATTATCATTTGCTGGATGGCGATTGGGCCTCTAATGCTTTGTCTTGGCAATGGGTTGCAGGTTCTTTTTCGAGCAAAAAATACATTGCAAATCAAGAGAATATCAATAATTATACCCGCTCAAATCAACGTGGTACCTATATTGATTTGAGCTATGAAGCATTGGCAGAATTAGAGATGCCCTCAATGTGGCAAGATACTGTGTCTCCTAACTTTATAAGCACATTACCAACAACAAATCTTCCAACTTTAAACCCTTCCCTACCTCTTTTAGTTTATAACTATTATAACCTCTCACCAACATGGAGAGCTGATATTGAGGGTAATCGCGTTTTGTTGTTGGAGCCTTCAATTTTTCAGCAATATCCAGTCGATCAGAAGTGCATAGCATTTGCATTGGCACTTGCAAAAAACATCAAAGACCTTCAAGTGTTTGTGGGATCATTTGATGAGCTTAGGATAGCCTACGGCGGATCATCCATTTATTATAAAGAGCATCCACTTAATGAACATTATCAGGGACTTGAAGATCCCAGAGCATGGATGATTCAACCTACACAACCTGTGTTGGGATCATTTTTTTCTTTTTGGAAAAAGTACGAAAGGCAGTTAAAAGATCAGTTGAAGCGGTGATACATTTGTAATAAAATTATACCCCCAAAATTTCCCTCGCTCAGTAACTTTGCAGGAATGAAGTACATGCTGGATACCTGGTTGGGAAATTAATCATTACTTATGAAAGATATATTGGAGTTGATTTATTGGAACAATACCGTTCGCAGTTACCTGATTTCATTGACTTTCGTTATTGTTGGCTTCTCTATTTTACACCTGATTAAAAACTATCTGTTGCAAAGGCTTAGGCTGATTGCCAGTAGAACAGAGTCCAACCTTGATGATATTGCAATACAAGTTCTTGAAAAATTTGGTATCCCTGTTTTGCGAATTTTAGTTTTGTATTGGGCGCTTGAATTATTGACGCTTACTAACAATATTGAGAAATGGTTAAAGATTGGCTATGGCGTTGTGACATTGTATTTCGTTATTTCTTTTTTGCTTACACTCACCCGAAAAGTATTAGAGGCGCAGGTAATGAAGCTTGAGAATGGAGAATCCAAACTCAAGCAGATCAGCGGTATCATGGTGGTGTTAAAAATTATTGTTTGGTCTGTTGGTTTATTGTTGTTGTTTTCCAATTTGGGTTATAATGTAACAACCATTCTGACTGGATTAGGAATAGGTGGTATCGCTATTGCATTGGCTGCGCAGAATATTCTGGGTGATCTTTTTAATTATTTTGTCATCTTTTTCGATCGTCCTTTTGAAGTAGGGG
>JBDLTO010000127.1:0-6959 GCA_039805815.1 Bacteroidota bacterium
GAAAAATAAAATAATATTCACAAAAGAAAACAACAAGTTAGGCGTTATACAAAATACCATTCAAAAAAGCACCCATGATACCTACCGCTATTACCGAACTTGGCTTTGAGCCCACAGAGTGCCTAAGCACACTTTATGTTACATCCAGTAAAAACCAATTTTTTGCTGGCTTGTTTAACCGGAATAATCAGTTGTACATTGCCATCAGGTGTGGCAGGAATAAATACCTGATGGTACCTATCAAGGAAAAACAAGTTGATGCATTGCTGCGCGGACAAACATCTTTGATGGGAATAATTAAAGCAGCAGAAGAGATGTATGCAATACCTGAATACAGAACTGTAAATGGAATCAGGGTTAGGTTGGCGTTGAAATTATTTTACCAAGCAACATTCGGACAAATCAAGACCATTCCCAATGCATTTTATCAATGGAATGAATATTACTTTAAGCGGGAATTGATCAAACATAATGCATATGCCCCCCGGGCATCATACCTCACTATGGGGTAACGGAAAAATATACATCTATACTGACGAACGTTATGGTTTGACATGACGGAAGACATGGTAAGCTGGCATCAACCAACAGTATCTTTACATCAGTTCATCAACAAAGCGTGGGTTGAATAGGATGCCAGATATACAGGTTTTAAAAGACTTAAACTGGACTCACGAAAAGTTGGAAGAAAAACCATCAGTTGACCCGGACGATAAAATGATGAATCAGACATTGAATGCAGGCAGGAGGTAAATACCCTGCACGTACTTGACAGTCGGAGGAGGGTAAGGATTAATATTCTTACCCTTTTTTCTTGCCTTTTTAGTTTACGCTAATCAGTTTAAAATTGAATGTATGCCACAGGTCAAATGGAGTCTCGACAGTTCACACAGTAAAATTCATTTCATGGTTAAACACCTGATGATCAACAAGGTAACGGGGACGCTTGATGATTTCAGTATCCATGCCAGCTCAGACGATGAACAGTTTACGCACCTTCAACTCTCTTTTATCGGAAAAATTAAAAGTCTCAATACGGGAAACCACCAGCGGGATATTCATTTGAAAAGTCCGGATTTTTTTGATGGAGATCACCACCCTGAAATGAGGTTCATATCCAGCAAATTAGACAGTATGGATCATGCAGGCAATTTCACGTTGCATGGCGACCTGACTATCAGGGATTTAACTGTGAATATTCCAGTTACTGTTGAATTCGGAGGAATTGCAAAAGATCCTGCAGGTGAAACAAAAGCCGGGTTCAGCATCAGTGCCAGTATCAACCGAAAAGATTTTGGTTTACATTGGAATACCGTGCTTGATGGAGGAGGTGTTATGGTGAGTGATGAGGTTAAAATTACAGGTGAAATTGAACTAATCAGGGATAAGTGATAACAAATTAAAATTAGATGTCATATATAATTGCGTGAATAATATTGATGAAATTCAAATTTTACTCATTCAGGTAAACAAAATGATAAACGGCTTGTTAATCGCAATGTTTTTCATTAAATTTACCTCAGCGTAATGGAAATAAAATTTCACACGCTGATGTTAGCCTTGTAAAAAATATTCATGCCAGCTATTCCAAATATCATCATTGAAAACGGCTTTGAATCGATTGGTTTGTTGAGTACAATGTATATCAACAAATCGACACAAGATTTTTTTGCAGGGTTATTTACACAAGCAGACAAACTTCAACTCGTAATACGCCTTTCGGAAGATGAATACATTTACATCGCTGTCAATGAGAAACTTGTTCTCGGATTATTTAAGGGTGAATATAGCTTATTAGAGCTTGTAAGGAATGCATCCAGGATAGACAGTATTCCCAATGATGAGCAAAGCAGTGAAAAAAGAACCAAGTACATATTTAAGATGTTCTACCGCACTGCGCTTGGCAAGATCAAGACGATATCCAATGCTTTCTACTTATGGAATGAATACAGTTATAGCCGGGAGCTGAAAAAGCATTTGGTTTGAGATTACACTTACATTGCCCTTGCAACCAAGCATTTATTTACCGGATACATTATCGAAATTTTACATACTTCTTTTTCCATTAACGTAGAGGACGGAAATAATCATTTTTTATATTAATACTACATGATTATCCCAGAATACCTTACAAGCCTCAAATAAAGCAGGTTTCATGCCATGATGAGGCATCGGCATAGAAGTTTCTCCCGGAAAAGCAGTGATCAATTGATGACCTTTTTTGAATGGTTTGACAAATAACATGAAATGCATGGTTGAGGGAATTGATGTTACATGCAAATGCTGAATATTATATCCCCTGTTGTGTTGCAAAAACAGATTTGATTTTTGCAAATCTGTGAGGTCGTCCAACGGTATCACCGCATTGGTTCCGGCACCTTTGGGAAAGCATCTCAAATCCACTTGTGCTGTTATCCGCAAATTACCGTTGGCTTCTAGTGTAACTGAACTCTGGCATTCATTCACACGAGTTATAAGTGATTGAATATCAGAAACAAACTCCGGAAAAAAACGGGAACCGGGTATTGATAATTGTTGCCTTATTCGGGTTTCAGCATAACCTGCTTGCCTTATCTCATCTAGAAATAATTCATCCGGTTTTTGAAGATGAAGCAGCAAATGAAAACAAGCATGTGAATTATAGGAGAAATTATGCATGAAACTTGACCAGCTTTCACCTGGTAAAGGTAAAATAGCAATTTAATCAATTGGAAGCAAAATTTCCCCCACCCTTCGTACCTTCCATCAAACCAAAAAACACCATGCCTCAAGCTTCGCAGCGCTTTCTGGAAATTCTCAAAAACAAACTCTCCTACGGCAGCACGCGCTCCATCCTTCTCAATTGCCTTCCTGGGCGCACAGGATCGCGATTGGGTATCAATGAAGTCGACCTCCTGAAAAAGGATTTCTCCTCATCCTTCGTGGACCAGCTCTGCTCCTCGCCCGACTTCGACATCAAAATACCCATACTGCTGCGCACCCCGAAGTCCACCGATCCGCCATTGATCAAACAGGCGCTGGAAGAGGAAAACCTCAAGAAATCAAAAATCGAACGGAAACTGGTCAACATCAAATACGACCATGACGATATCCTGAAAGAACATGGTATCGAAACCTTTGGCTTCGGTTTCCCCATCCTGGTGAGAAGAAACCCTGCAGACCCCACCAGCATCATCGTTGCCCCACTGCTGATCTGGCCGCTGGATATCCGGCAGGATTTCGACAAAAGCAAAACATGGACCATCAGCAGAAAAGCAGAAAAAGGGATTCAGGTCAATGAAGCATTGCGTTCCTTCCTCAAATCGGAACAACAGGTGGATATGCCAACGCTGCCTGAATCGGCAACGGATGACGGCATCATCGACAAAACCGAGCTGGAATCTTTCATCCACTCCCTCAAGGAAAAACTAAATATCTCCAATCCGGGTATGCACCAATGGAACTACCTGGATGTAATCCCCGAGCGTGTCGATCTCGAAAAAGAAAACCAAGGCGAATCGCGGATTATCTTCAGCGGGGTTTTCGGCATCTACAAAAGCCAGAAACAAAGCCTGATCAATGACCTGAATGAACTCATCCAACAGATGCAGGACCAGGCAGACAGCGGCAATATCGACAACCGCTTTCCGATGGTATGGGGTCACACCTCAACACCCATCCAGGTGGATCCGAGCCAACACAGTGTGGTGCGGTCGCTTGCGCAAAAAGACAGCATCGTCATCCAGGGCCCTCCAGGAACAGGCAAAAGTCAGACCCTCACAGCCATCATCGCCACGGCGTTGTCTGACCGCAAAAAGGTGCTTGTTGTCTGCGAAAAACGGACCGCCTTGGAAGTGATTCGCCAAAACATGGTCAGGCGATACCCCTTCCTTGAAAGGGCCATCGCGCTGATTGAAGACGTTTCATCAGACAGGAACCTGATTGTGAAAAAAGCGAGGGAAAGAGAAACCCAACCCGACAGGGTATCGATGGCTACCGGTATGGTGGCTTCCTTCAAAAAGCAATACCGCGATTTCGAAGACCGCATAGCACTGGCAGACGACCGCTACAAGGAACTGCTGGAACCACTGCAAGGAAACCTGCTGTGGATGGATGGTGTAGCGGAATGGATGCAGATGGACATCGACGCCAGCAGCCTGCCGGAACTGGAATGGATGGTGGGCAGGATGCAAAAAATGGGACTGCCTACACATGAGGGGGATACGAGGTCAACCCTCGGCAGGCTTTACCAGCTTTTTCTCCTTACGCACGAAAAACTGGATGCTTACGACGAACTTTTTTGCACAGCTATTGAAACCTCCGAGTTGCCCTCGATACCCAAAAAACTGCGGTCGCTATCTTTCGAACTGAAGATGGTTTTTGATGTGTTGGATCCACTGCTCAAACGTTACGGACAGCTATCCCTCGCCCATGCAACACAACAACAAGATGCCCTCCAACAGCAGGCGCAACAGCTTGCTGATCGGATTCGATTTGTCAGCCCCTTTTTGGCAAACCCGTATGAAGCGACTTGGTGGGAAAAATTCAAACTCATCTTCAACTCACAAAAATCAACAATCCTGCAAGCTTCTGCAGAGGCATCAACACTTTGCCAAAACATCCAAGAGCAATATCACCAATTAGACGATAAGCGGTTGGATGTTACAAAGGCAGCTACTTGGGCGAAAACCTTTACTGATCAGCGTGAAGACCTCATTGCTGCGTTCATGGCGCTGGAGTACGCTTCTCCATCGATCAAAACCGGACATTTGTCGGCTCAGGAAACCGAAAAATGGAACAACAACATCAGGGAACTGGATGAAATCTTCCACACACTGATGGCCATTTTCAATATGGCCCACCTGAGTTACAGCGGACACCCCTTGCAGCTGCAAATGGAAAAGTGGGAAGACTTAAAGGCATTCATGCAAGAGCAGTCCAACAACGAACCTTCCATCCAACATTACCTCGCCTGGAGAGAGGCACTGGCATTGGCTTCAGAACCTGTGCGCGAAGTGGTTCGCATGTTCATGTCGCGCCAAAAGGAAGACTGGAGCATCACCTACAGAAAACTTGAACTGTATGCGATGTTATCCAAAGCCCACCAGGAACACCGGTATCCGGAACATGAACACCACCTGCATGAAATCCTTGCCCTCCAGCAGGAATTGAAACAGAAGCAGGACATCATGATCCATGACAACATCATGGTTTGGTTCAATGACGGACTGATGAAATACGAAGGTAGCCAAACCGGTTTCAGGAAGCTGTTCAACCTGCGTGGTGCCAATGGAGAATCCAGAAACTCCCTCCGCAGGATTATCCATCAAGATACAGAAGCGTTTACAGACATGCACCCCTTGATCCTGGCAAACCCGGGTGCAGTCAGCTCCCTCTTCCCCCTTCAATCAGACCTCTTCGACCTTGTGATTTTTGATGAGGCCAGCCAGTTGCGGATTGAAGACACCTTCAGCAGTCTGCTACGGGGCAAGTCGGTCATTGTTTCCGGCGACAGCCAGCAGATGCCGCCATCCAGTTATTTTGAAAGCAGCCGCAGGCTCGACTATGTAAATGCAGAAGATGAAGATTTGGCTGATGAGGAACTTCTCATGGAGGAATTAGATTTGGAGATGGCCAACCGAGAGTCTCTGTTGGAATGGGCTATTGACGAGGGTTACAGCCAGACCTACCTCGACATGCACTACCGTTCGAGGCACCCCGATCTGATTGCATTTTCCAATACCTGTTTTTATGGGTCGAGACTCATTCCCATGCCCGGCACCATCAAGGAATCGCCCATTGTATTCAAACAGGTCGATGGTACTTATGCCATGAGGATGAATGAACAGGAGGCGGATGAAGTAATCCAATTGCTCAGGCGTGAAATCCCCGCCAATAAATCAGTAGGTGTGGCCACCTTCAACCTGGTACAAAGAAATCTTATCCTCGACAAGATCAATAAGCTCCGCTATGAGGATGCACAGTTTCATGCCAAGATGACTGCGCTCGATCAACAAGGATTCTTTGTGAAAAACCTCGAAAACATCCAGGGTGATGAAAGGGATATCATCATCATGTCCACTACTTTCGGTGCCAGCAAGGATGGTGCATTCAGGATGTCCTTTGGTCCCATCAGTCAGAAAAACGGATACCGACTTTTAAATGTAATCATCACCCGAGCCAAGGAAAAAATGTATATCCTCACCTCCATACCCCAACACAAACAATTGGAATACAAGGCGCAGTTGGAGCAGGACAAACGCGTGAGTGGAAAGTCGGGACTGCTTGCTTACCTCATCTATTGCAGCCATGTCAGTCGGGGTAATACAGAAAACAAACTGTCCCTCTTGCAGGAAATAAAATCCTTCCTCGAAGCGGGAAACCAAGCCATGACAAACCTTCAGGAAAAATCATCTTTTGAGGAAGGCGTTGCAAAGTGGATGGGTTCCATATTTGGTTCAGAGTCAGTTCAAACAAAATATGCATGCGGTGGCTTCGTGATTGATCTTGCATTCACCCATCCCCAAACGGGTGTAAAATTTGCCCTTGTAACTGATGGTGCAGCGTACCACAGCAATGAGTTGTTTTGGCACAATGATACATACAGACAGGAGCAGCTCGAGAAAGAAGGGTACAGGTACATCCGCCTTTGGACGGCAGCCTGGTGGCGGAACAGGGAAACTGAGCAACAGAGGTTGTTGGAGATCTTATCGAGAGGTTGAGACTTCAACTTCTTTTTCTATGGCACGTTGGATCAATTGATTAAGGGAAATACCTTCATGCGATGCAATGATGGCAGCCTTTTGATGCAATGCCGGATCAATTCTAACATTGAAACTGCCTTTGTAGCTTTTCAACAAAGGCTTCTTATATTCTTTACACAAAGTGACATATTCTTCAACAGATTCCTGAAATGCAGATTGCAATGCAGTCACAGAATCTCCCTCAAAGGTTACAAGATCTGTTACACCCTCTATCTT
>JBDLTO010000128.1:0-3240 GCA_039805815.1 Bacteroidota bacterium
CCTGTTGTTGATGGTTGCCATTCCGTCTTTAGAAAGATAAAATGCTTCAAATCTGGTAATCTCAAGTTCGAATTTTTTATCGTTTCGCAGCATAAAATGGGCATTCAACAGGTTATGCATACCCTTGATAAAATGCTGGCTTTCAACTTTTAGCATCTGAGGTTCCCGCTCAAATAGATCTACCCAACGCTGGCAATTGCGGTAGTATACCAGAAAATCCTGTAAAATAAATCCGAACCAGGCATAACTCTGGCACAGGTAAAGACGCTCATAAAAACCCTGAAATTCCGCTGCATTTTCCGGCAGCTGTTCTTTAAAAAACTGATTGACAGACGCAACATCAATGTTGTTTCTAACGTGACCGTTTTTGATATACCAACCATACATCTGTAAGGCAAGGCTGCTTAATTTACCCACCATGGTCAGTCGCTCGCTAAGCTCAGCAACCTCTCCTGAAATCTCCCCAGCCCTGTCTTCAAAGCTTCTGGTGATGTGAAGGGATTCTATTTTTTTCTCAAAAAACAAGGCCTGCATCCAAAAGGTTACTTGATGATAGGATTTCGCATATTCCTTTATTTTTTGCAAAACCTTCAAACTCTGGTGGTACAGACCTTTATTGTATAAAATCCTGGCATAATCCAGTTGTTCATGAAGCTGAATATCTACTGCATTTTCCTGCCTGATAAGCCTTAAACTTGCCAGTATCTGCCTATATAAATGGGCTTTTAAGTTCGAAAGCTGCTGCTTTTGTATGGTTTGATTCTTTTTGAGAATCAGGTCTTCGTCGTATATTTCTGTTTTGTCAATTGCATCAAAAAGCGTGATGATTTTCAGGTCATCCGACTGCATATTTCTGCCTACATACAACTTAAAATTGCGCTTTTCCCCTTTATCAAGGGTTTTAATCAACTGAAAAAGTTCGTCTGCAGACCGGTTGGGCATCGTAATTAGCTTTCACAAGAATCCTTGACAGACAAGGGTTCTATTCACATGATAGTTGTTTACAAAGCGTAAAATACGACCTATTTTGGGAAAAGCAGGCACTGAAAAATGATTAATTTTACAGACTGCAGGTTCAAGCCTGCTATTTTCTCAGGAGAAACCCCTTAATATGGCCGACAAGAAAATTTTCATTTTTGATACTACGCTGCGCGACGGAGAACAGGTTCCGGGATGTAAACTAAATACCCGTGAAAAAATTGAAATTGCCCTTGCTTTGGAAGAATTAGGAGTTGACATAATCGAAGCTGGCTTCCCTGTTTCAAGCCCAGGTGATTTTGAATCAGTTTCAGAAATATCAAAAATCGTTAAAAATGCCACAGTTTGTGGTTTAAGCAGGGCAGTTCAAAAAGACATTGAAGTTGCGGGTGAAGCGCTTAAACATGCTAAACGTGGAAGAATTCATACCGGAATCGGCACATCAGACTCTCATATCAAAAGTAAATTTAACAGTAACAGAGAAGATATCTTAATCAGAGCAGTTCAAGCTGTAAAGTGGGCCAGAAATTTTACTGATGATGTTGAATTCTATGCTGAAGATGCAGGAAGAACAGATAATGAATATCTAGCACGTGTTGTTGAGGCGGTCATAGCAGCAGGAGCAACAACTGTAAATATCCCAGACACTACGGGTTATTGTCTGCCATCGCAGTATGGTGAAAAAATTGCATTTCTAATAAACAATGTCAGCAATGTTGACAAAGCCGTACTTTCCTGTCATTGCCACAATGACCTGGGGCTGGCAACTGCCAATTCAATATCCGGAGCCATTAGCGGAGCTAGACAGATAGAGTGCACAATTAATGGTTTGGGTGAAAGGGCTGGAAACACAGCGCTTGAAGAGGTTGTAATGGTATTGAAACAACATCCTGCACTTGGATTGTATACAGACATCAAATCAGAGAGACTAAATCCGATAAGCAGACTTGTATCTGATACAATGCGGATGCCTGTGCAGCCCAATAAAGCAATTGTAGGTGCAAATGCTTTTTCACATTCATCTGGCATACATCAGGATGGCTTCCTGAAAGATTCACAGACATATGAAATAATCAGACCGGAAGAAGTAGGGGCAGAGACTTCAAAAATTGTATTAACAGCTAGAAGCGGCCGATCTGCATTGGCATACAGGTTTAAAAATCTGGGTAATGATTTTAACAGAAATGATATCGACTTTCTTTACGAAAAATTTCTTTCACTTGCAGATAAAATGAAAGAAGTCAGGGATAACGACCTGATAGCACTTGCCAATACCTACATCCAATCACACCAAAACTGATGCAAGTCTCAAAGAAAATAGCTGTATTGCCAGGAGATGGGGTTGGTCCGGAAGTGATAAATCCTGCCGTTCGTGTTTTAGATGCAGTAGCTCACAAATACGGATACCACTTTGAGTTTACTTTTGGAAGCATTGGAGCGGATGCCATTGAAAAATCAGGAACACCATTGTCTGATGCAACACTTGCTGATTGTATTAAATCCGATGCTGTGCTGCTTGGCGCCGTTGGGCATCCCAAATATGATATTGATCCAACCCTTCCCGTAAGACCAGAAATGGGATTACTCAAAATAAGGAAGGAGCTCGGGCTTTTTGCAAGTATCAGACCAGTAGCTACATATCCTTCACTTTATCACTTATCTCCAGTTAAATCAAATTTACTGGAGCATGTTGACATTGTTATCTTCAGGGAACTTACAGGTGGGATATATTTTGGAGAAAAAAAACATGATGCCGAATTCGAGTCAGCATCTGATCAAGCAATTTACACGGCTAAGGAAATAACCGCAATTGCACAGGTGGCTTTTGAGTATGCCAGCAAGCGTAAACGGAAAATCACACTTGTTGACAAATCAAACATACTGGAAACGTCCAGACTCTGGAGAAAAGTTGTAACCGCATTGGCTGCATCATACCCATCAGTAGAGTTGAATTTCATGTATGCAGACAATGCTGCCATGCAGCTTATCGTTAATCCAGCCCAATTTGATGTCATTCTCACAGACAACCTGTTTGGCGATATACTAAGCGACGAGGCGAGTGTTTTATCCGGTTCACTTGGCCTTCTTCCATCTGCATCTATTGGAACAGGTCCGGCTCTTTTTGAACCCATACATGGCGCGTACTCACAGACTGCAGGCAAGGATACTGCAAATCCCATAGGAACAATCCTTGCTGCTGCGATGATGATGGAATATTTTGGATTTAATGATGCGGCAGCAGACATCCGGCAGGCTGTTGAG
>JBDLTO010000129.1:0-2891 GCA_039805815.1 Bacteroidota bacterium
TATTCGGCTCATATTTTACGTATTTTTGAGCCGATTAGCACAATTAATCGGCTCAACATGTACAACTGGGAACACAAAAACTGGCCAACTTTTAAGTATAACCTAGACGGACTAGAAGATAAACTTCTTGAAATTAACGCAACAGTAAATCATGTAGTTGGTGCGGTATCCTCATTGCCTGATGAATTACAAACAGAAACCATCGTACAGGTAATGGTTGCGGAAGCACTTAAAACCTCTGAAATTGAAGGTGAATTCTTCAGCCGAATAGACGTTATGTCTTCCATCAAAAAAAATCTGGGATTAGCAACTGATAAATTCCCTAGTAATAAAAATACCATCGGCTTAGGAAAAATGTTGATTGACATAAGAAATACTTTCAATGAACCGCTCACTGAAAAAAAATTATTGCAATGGCATGCTTTACTCATGAGCAATAATAAAAAAATAAACGCTGGGGTATATAGAACTGGACAAGAACCCATGCAGATTATTTCCGGTTCCGTATCAGATCCTACTATCCATTTTGAAGGACCACCGTCATCACGTGTTCCTGATGAAATGACTCAGTTCATTGCATGGTTTAACCAAGAAAAACTTAACGAGAAAGATTGGCGACTGAACGCACCTCCTGTTAAAGCAGCAATTGCACACGTATATTTTGAGTCAATACACCCATTTGAAGATGGTAATGGAAGAATTGGAAGAGCCATCGCAGAAAAAACACTTTCGAAAGGATTTGGACGTCCAATATGCACCGAATCTTAAAGCATATATCGAAAGATATCCGAAAGTGTCTTAAATATTAAACCCATTCGGTATAAATATGCATTGGTAAATCGAAATAAAAATCTATTCGCCAATCAATACTCGCACTTCAGATTGAAGTAGTGGAATATGATTTATTACAATTCCCCAAATTATTTCATCTGATACAGAATCATATCCATGAATAATTCTATTTCAATGATAGCATTCAAAATATCATAAAGCCAGACTTTAATATCAGTATCCATATACAAGTTCTTTGCTTTGGTCAACTACTTGTTTAAAATACGGATTTTTAATTGCTTGTAACTCCAATAGATCAATTTGCCTATTCAATACATTCTGTAAAGAAAACTTAAAATCAAAATAATTATCAGCATAATCCTTTACATCTATATCATTAAAATCTACTATCAAATCAACATCGCTATCCTCGCTAAAGTTTGAAGTCAATACAGACCCAAAAGCATATAGATGCCTAACCTTATGAGCTTCACAAAGTTCAAAAATCTGTTTTTTATATGTTTTTAGTACGCTCATTTATGAAATAGTATCCAAATTTATGTTTTGTTTCAATCATAAAATATGACCAGCATTGGAAATTATATGGCCTTAAAACAAAAAACCCTCGCAAGTTCAATACCTGCAAGGGTTTCTGTTTTTTTGAAGTGGTGTGGGCCGGAATCGAACCGGCGACACAAGGATTTTCAGTCCTTTGCTCTACCAACTGAGCTACCGCACCATATACCGCACCTTATTTCAGTCCTTTTCCCGACCTATGTCGGGATACCGCACCATCCGTTGCTTTTCAGCGGAGTGCAAATATAATGCAAATCCGGGAAACCCCCAAAAAATCCGTGTGACTTCCGTCACAAACTTTAACCGGTAATCCTGCCATATTTGCATAACGAAACAATAATCATGGAAATAATCGGCTACATCGCATCACTTTTTATCGGCCTCTCTCTCGGCCTCATCGGCGGAGGCGGATCCATCCTCACCGTACCAGTTTTAGTATACCTCTTCGGCGTTGACCCGGTCCTGGCCACGGCCTACTCCTTGTTCATTGTCGGTGCCACCTCCCTGGTAGGGGCCTTCCCGAAATACAAAAACGGGGACATCAACATCAAAACCTCCATCATCTTCGGCATCCCCTCCATCATTGCGGTCTATGCCACGCGTGCCTTCCTGGTGCCCAATATCCCCCAGCACATCTTCCAACTGGGCAGCCTGGAAATCACCAAACCACTGATGATGATGATCGTCTTCGCCATCCTCATGGTTTTTGCTTCTGTATCCATGATCAGAAACAAATCAACAAACTCAGCTGAAGAAGGTCCACAGGTTTTCAACTACCCCATGATCCTCTTGGAAGGCATTGTTGTGGGTATGCTTACAGGTTTCGTAGGAGCAGGTGGCGGATTCCTCATCATACCAGCCCTGGTGCTCTTCTCCAAACTGCCCATGAAAAAAGCCATCGGCACCTCACTCCTGATCATCGCTGTCAAGTCCCTCATTGGCTTCACCGGAGATCTGGGTAAGCAGGAAATGGACTGGACACTGCTGCTCTCCGTTACCGCACTGGCTATTGTCGGTATCTTTGCTGGGAACATCCTGAGCAAGAAAATTTCAGCCGATAGCCTGAAAAAAGGATTCGGATGGTTCGTACTGGTCATGGGCATCTACATCATCGTCAAAGAACTTTTCTTCAAATAAATATTTCAAACCAATAAAATCAACGATATGTTTTTTCAACACGTTTACGACAAATCACTCGCTCAAGCTTCTTACTTCATCGGTTGCCAAAAAGCCGGCGTAGCAGCAGTAATCGACCCGAAAAGGGATGTGGATACCTACCTGGAAATCGCCAAACAAAACAACATGACCATCACGCATATCATGGAAACACATATCCATGCAGACTTCCTCTCTGGTGCGCGTGAACTGGCTGCACTCACAGGCGGAAAACTCTACCTCTCCGATGAAGGTGGTGAAGGTTGGGAATATGAATTCGATCACATCGGACTGAAAAACGGAGATACTTTCATGGTGGGTAACCTGAAAATGGAAGTGATGCACACCCCCGGCCATACCCCTGAAAGCATCAGCTTCCTGCTTACCGA
>JBDLTO010000130.1:0-2980 GCA_039805815.1 Bacteroidota bacterium
TCATAAAAAGAAATCTGTCCTTTGTAGTTTCCTGTATAACCTATACCAAGTTTTTCATACCACTTTGAAGCGCCAACAGCTTCTTTGGGCTGAAAAGGATAAATGGTATTCATGACCAATGCAATATCTGGAAGATTAAGGTTTATAACACGGGTTGAGGTATTTTGATTGTGGTTGAGGTTTACGGCAAGGTTGAAGGGTGTTCCCTGCCAGTTTTTCTGATATGATATAGATGAACTCAATTGATTGGTGAAATTCATGGGTTGCATGTAGTTACCACCTCCTTGGGTATTACCGCCAAAACCGGGATTAACCAAAGCTCCATTTGGAACCAATGAAAGGTATTTACTACTTCCTGCATTTACATTCGCACTAAAAGAAACTCCTGGTCTGGCTTTGCTGTCCATGCTGTGAGACCATGTCACAAAAAAACTTTTATTCTTGGAAAAATCCGGATCTCCCTTAAATGCAAACTTTGTATTTTGATAGCTGAGGTTAAAACTGCCACTATATTTGTACCTCACCCTATAGCTTGGTGCAAAATTAGCTCTCCATGAACCGTAAGAATAGAGGTCAAACCAAGTCTTTGCATCCAAGAAATCATTTACCGCTCTGTAATAACCAAAGCCTTCCAGACCAACCCCAAACTGATCATTTACCGTAAACTGAGGTGGCAAAATACCAGATTGGCGGCCTTTTTTCATTGGAAATATGCCAAAGGGAAGATATATTGGTACTGGAACATCCTCAAATTCAGGATGAACCGGTCCAGTTACTACAAGTTTTTTGTTTATGAATTTCGCCTTACTGAATCTGAACGCAAAATGAGGGGTGTCTAGGTTACAAGTTGTAAATCGTCCTCTTGCAGCAAAGAATGTTTCACTGTCAATTTTTTTGACCTTCTCAGCAAAATTGAAAAGTTCATCCTGTTGGAAAAATGAACTATAAGTAACCCCCTTCTGATTCTTGAAGTTAAAGCTAAGACTGTCGCTAACCGTTACTGTTTCGCCTTGTTTGAGCTTTGCCATACCAGCTACAGCTCCAGTTGAATCTCTACCCATTTTGGCAATAACGAATTGGGTTTGCTGATCAAACTCTATTTTAGGCGCATTTAACAATACGTCATCATATTTGATCTCAGTTTTGCCGTAAAGGAATATTTTCCTCGTATCAACATCCAGAACCATGGAATCCTCTGCCTTGTGTTCCACAGGAAATGATATGGAATCACGTGATATTTTCAAATTCAGGGTATCGATTTTCCCTTTTTTTCCTGAAGTATCATTAACAACAGGCTTTAGGGTATCTTTAGGTAATTGCTTCTGCACGCGTTGCAATAATCCTGAACCTTCAGCACTGGCATGTTCTGGTATTGTTAAAATCAGAAACAGTCCTGAGGATAAAATCAAGAATTGAAGATATTTTAGGCTAAATTTGCGTTTTTGTTGAAACATATCAGTCGGCGTGCAAATTTAATCAATTAATATTGTAAGATATTGTAAAGATTCTTTTGAACCTGACATAATAAAAGAATTAATCTATGCTCAGCAGAATCATAACATACGCCTCCATATTATTGTTAGTTGGAATTTCAAACAAAGTCATTTCACAATCTGCAGTAAAATCTCCCAAAATCAAAACAATCATCATTGATGCAGGTCATGGTGGGACTGATCAGGGTGCAAAAGGCAGTTATTCAACAGAAGCTCAAATCACCTTGCAACTTGCACTCAGACTGGATACACTCCTAAGAAAGGAGTTACCAGAAACTAGGTTTGTAATGACCCGTACAACTGATATCTACCATCACGTTCGGGAAAAGGCAAATATTGCCAATAAGGAAAGTGGCGATTTGTTTGTTTGCATTCATGTTAATGCCGCACCCCCTAAAAAAACGGTAACGGGTTACAAATCTGTAGCCTATTATAAAGGAAAAGGCAGTAAACGTAAAAAATTATACAGAAAGGTCCCAATCTATAAAACATCTCCCAATCCTGCACATGGTACTTCTACCTACGTATGGGCAGCAGACCGTGCTGATGAAAAAACTCAGGGAATTATTGAAGATGAAAGGTATGAATCATCCGCAGAAGTAATGGATATTCCCGATGTTAATAGTCCAGAAGCAGTCATAAAGGCCCGCCTTTGGTCTCAGAAATTTTTTAAAAACTCAGTTAGACTTGCATCGCTGATTGAAACTGAATTCACTGCAATAGGCAGAAAAAGTCAGGGTGTTTTGCAAAGAAACCACATGGGTATATGGGTTCTACAAGCTACAAATATGCCCGCGGTTCTGATTGAAACGGGCTTTATAACAAACAAGGAAGAAGAGGACTATCTGAACAGTGAAGTTGGACAAATAGAAATGACCAGAGCAATAGCCAATGCTGTCATTAACTACAAAATACTTATTGACGGCAAACAATAACAACAAGAAAATGATGAAAATTTCGAACGAAACCAAAGTAGGTGCATTAACGGCTGTTTCAATTACATTGTTGATACTTGGATTTAATTTTCTGAAAGGAAAAAATGTTTTCAAAAAGAAAGCTACCATGTTTGTAACTTTCAGCAAGGTGGAAGGTTTAAACATAGGAGATGCCATTAAGATAAATGGTTTACGTGTTGGTGCTGTTGAAGGTCTTGATGAAAAGGATGCCAATCTCTGTGATGTGGTTGTTTCATATCACTTGACACGATCAATAAATATCCCGGTAGATTCTTACGTTAAAATTGAAGCGACTCCCCTGGGATCAACTGCAATTGTGATTTCGCTTGGCACTTCCGAAAAATTTCTTAAAGATGGCGATACCCTAAAAGGAATTGACAGTAAGGGTTTGATGGAAGATCTGAAACAAACATTGGCACCCACAATTGAAAAAATCAATCTAACATTGACCTCATTGGATACTACAATAAGAAATATTGGCAAAACTTTTGACGAAAGTGCTCAGCAGAATATTTCCATAATTTTACAGGA
>JBDLTO010000131.1:0-3839 GCA_039805815.1 Bacteroidota bacterium
AGAACGAAAAATCACACTTTCTTTACTTGGATATCCTGAAGGAAGTGTGGGCCGATTGATGACGCCTGATTATATTGCCGTTCAAGCCGACTGGACCATCGCCGAAGTACTGGAACATATCAGGGAAGTTGGTCAGGAATCAGAAACGATTGATGTAATTTATGTAATCAACGACCAAGGCCAACTGGTTGATGACGTTCGAATCAGGGAGTTCCTATTGTCTCCACCAGAAAGACTGGTCAGTGAGCTAACAGACAGTCGGTATATTGAGTTGAATGTTTATGACGACCAGGAAAAAGCCAATCAGGTCTTCAAAATGAATAACCGGGTTGCGCTTCCGGTTGTTGACAACAATAACATACTGATTGGTATTGTAACCATCGACGACGTTTTATGGGTTGCCAATGAGGAATTCAGCGAAGACATGCAAAAAATGGGGGGTACTGAAGCTTTGGAAGAGCCCTATCTTGAAATTTCTATTTTCAAACTTTTCAAAAAAAGAGTAGGCTGGCTGATTGTTTTATTTTTAGGGGAAATGCTGACGGCAACTGCGATGGCTAGTTATGAGCATGCATTAGACAAAGCCTTGATTCTCTCACTTTTTATTCCATTAATTATTTCCAGTGGTGGTAATACAGGGTCTCAGGCGTCATCACTGATTATTCAGGCCCTTACTGTTGGCGAAGTGACGCTGGCAGACTGGTGGTCTGTGATGCGCCGGGAAATTATTTCAGGCATCCTACTTGGAACTGTTCTCGGATTAATCGGTTTTGCAAGAGTTATGATTTGGTCACAGATTTTCCCTGAGGTATACGGAGCCCATTATTTTCTTGTAGCGCTTGTTGTAGGATTTTCACTTATTGGAGTCGTTCTTTTTGGAACAATCTCCGGATCAATGCTTCCCATAGCACTAAAAAAATTAGGTGCCGACCCTGCGGTATCATCAGCACCCTTTGTGGCTACATTAGTTGATGTTACAGGCGTAATCATCTACTTTAATTTTGCCTATCTTTTCCTGAAGGGAACAATGCTCTGATTAGATAGCCTGATGATTAAAAGGTTGCAAAACCATTTCACTTACAACGCCACTGGCTGGCTGTTGGCACAAAAACCAGATTGATCTGGCGGCCTCTTCCTCCCTGATCATTTTTTCCTTTTGAACCTTCAGGTCAATCGTGTCCCAAAATGGGGAATCTACCCCACCCATAAAAATATTTGTAATCCGGATCTCTGTTCTTTTTAATTCTTCACGTATACTTTGCATCATACCTACAATACCATACTTACTGGCAGAATATGCAGCTGCTCCTGACATGGGCACCTTACCTAAAACACCGGGAATATTGATGATTAATCCTTTTTTGACCTCCTTCATAGCGGGCAAAAAAGTTTTTACCAATAGAAATGCTCCAACTAGGTTTATCTGGAGGGATTTATTGAAATCTTCCAGCGTCAAATTATCGATCTGCTTTATAATTCCCACTCCTGCAGCATTTACCAAAATATCTGGTGTGCCCATAACCTGCGTTACCCTATTTCCAAGCAAAGCCATTTCAGCTTCTATGCTAACATCTGCAACAAAACAATGATCATCCGGAACACCCGCATTAGCGGCGGCAGCAGCTAATTTTTCTGCGTTTCGGCCAGTCATAAAAACCTCTGCCCCACTCTGGCGCAATAGCTTTGATAAATGACCGCCAATTCCGCCAGATGCGCCAGCTACAACAACGCGCTTACCATTGAGTTTTTCCATGGAGAGTTTTTATTTAAAACATTTGAAGCATGCTTTTGTTTGATAAACTATGTCAATTGTATCCATCATTTTCCCACACCAATTATTTGATCAACACCCTGCATTACATTCCGGAACACCAGTTATTCTGATAGAGGAAGCGCTTTTTTTCAAACAATTTCCATTCCATAAACAGAAACTGATACTCCACAGGGCTAGCATGAAAGCTTATGAAGCTAACCTCATCAGCAAGGGATTTAAAGTTGAATATATAGAAAGCGAAGACAGCAGAAGCAGCATAATTGAAATGCTGCGGAATCTTAAAGAAAGAGGCATAACCGAAGTACATGTAGTCAACCCGAACGATTACCTGCTCAATAGAAGAATGCAACGTGCGGCAAAACAACATCAGATAACAATTACGATTACAGAGGGACCTGAGTTTTTAACAAGCATTGCGGACGGAACAATTTTTTTTAAAGATAAAACCCATTTCCACCAAACCGATTTTTATATACACCAAAGAAAAAAACTGGACTTGCTGGTAGATGAAAAACAAAAACCAATCGGCGGTAAATGGAGTATGGACAATGAAAATAGGAAAAAAGTCACCAAAGACTATAAGGCACCTGATATCCAATTTCCCGAATCCGATACATTTCTCAGTGAGGCAATAGATTATGTACTGCAAAAATTCAGCAACAACCCCGGTAAAATAAAACCGATTAATGGAAAGTATCCATGGGCTTGGACAAAAGACGAGGCTATAAGACTGCTTGAACAATTCACCAAAGAAAGGCTGGTAAGTTTTGGAGACTATGAGGATGCCATGCCAGCCAAAGAAGAATACCTGCATCACAGTATTTTATCCCCAATGCTCAACATCGGACTAATCACCCCTTCTGATATAGTTCGTACGAGTATGGCTGAAATAAAAAAAGGCAATATTCCAATTAATTCAGCTGAAGGGTTTATCAGGCAGATCATTGGCTGGCGTGAGTTTATACGAACCGTTTACCTGCAGGCAGGAGTTCAGCAAAGAACAACCAATTACTGGGGATTCTCCAGAAAAATACCCAAATCATTCTATGACGGAACTACAGGTATTCTCCCCATTGATAACTGCATTAAAAAACTACACTCAAATGCTTACCTCCACCACATAGAAAGGCTCATGGTACTGGGAAATTTTTTCCTGCTTTGCGAATTCGACCCCAATGAAGTTTATCAATGGTTTATGGAATTATTCATTGATGCCTATGACTGGGTTATGGTACCCAATGTATACGGCATGACTCAATTTGCTGATGGAGGTATGATGATGACAAAACCGTACATCAGCGGCAGTAACTACATTTTCAAGATGAGTGACTATAAAAAAGAATCTTCGCTAACCGGAATTCCTCAATGGCATGAGATATGGGATGGTCTGTTTTGGCGTTTTATGAGTAATCACAGAAAGTTTTTCCTGCAAAACCCGCGATTAGGCATGCTGGTGAACACATTCGATAAAATGGATGAAGAAAAGAAAAAAATCTTATTGAATAATGCACAGTCTTTTCTGGATAAGCTTGACAGTGAACTACTGCAGGATGAGATGAGAAGAACCTGAAGCATTACCTTTGTGCAGGGATAACACCATGATAAATCAACGAATATGAAAATAAAAAATATAGAAATTTACAGGCTAACCATCCCCATGGAACCTTTTGTTATTGCAACTGAAACCTGTTACGCTGCTGAAAACATATTTTTGAAAGTCAGTACAGATCAAGGTATTACGGGTGTTGGGGAATGTTCTCCATTTCCAATGCTTGTTGGAGAAACCCAGGACACCTGTTTTATGGTAGGTAAAAATCTTGCCAAAATAAGCATTGGAAAAGACCCAAGACAGATTCAGGAAAGAATGAATGAATTTGATCAGTACATTGCCTACAATACTACAATCAAGAGTGCCTTTGACATGGCTTTCCACGATATCGCAGCACAGGAAAAAGGCTTACCGCTATATCAATACCTGGGAGGAAAGAAAAAACCCATACAAACAGACCTCACCATTGGAATAAGCAGCCCAGAATCTATGGCTAAAAAAGCAATTCAATTTGTT